>NZ_JBVPVA010000640.1:0-10399 GCF_055612215.1 Actinomycetospora sp.
ACTAGGAAGGCCGACGCCCGTCCACCATGGGTCGGCGGTGCCGCGCGTGTTCCGTTTCGATGACGCGTCGGGCGGCGCGTCAGCGACGGCGGGGGGCGCGCTCCGCCGCGGCGGCGCGGTCGACCCCGCCGGGGTCGTGGAGCCAGCGCCCGCGCGGCTCGCGCCGCCGCCAGGTGGTCGCGATCCGCTCGGGCGCTGGCTCGACGACCACGTCGGGGTCGACCTCGACGACGCGGCGGAGCGCGCCCGCCGCCGTCGCTGACGCGCCGCCCGACGCGTCATCGAAACGGAACACGCGCGGCACCGCCGACCCATGGTGGACGGGCGTCGGCCTTCCTAGTGTGGTCCGGGGTCGCCGCCGGACCACCCCGCCGGCTCGAGAGCCCCTGGAGTCGCCCGATGCCGCTTCCCACTCCCGATCACGAGGCACTGACCGCAGTCGCCGCCGGCTACGGCCTGGGCCTGTCGTCCGACGACGTCGAGGAGTTCGCCCCGGTGGTCGCGGGCCTGCTCGGGTCCTGGGACGCCGTGGAGGAGCTCTACGACGCCGAGGCCCCCACGGCCCCGGAGCGTGCGTGGACCCGGCCCGAGGGCGACGACAACCCGTACCACGCCTGGTACGTGACGACCTCGATCACCGGGTCCTCCGACGGCCCGCTGGCCGGACGCACCGTCGCCGTCAAGGACAACACCGAGGTCGCCGGGGTCCCGATGACCAACGGCTCCGCGACCGTCGACGGCTTCGTGCCGTCCACCGACGCCACCATCGTGCGCCGCCTGCTCGACGCCGGCGCCACGATCGCGGGCAAGGCCGTCTGCGAGGACCTCTGCTTCGCCGGCGCGTCGATCACCGCCTCGACCGGCGACGTCGAGAACCCCTGGGACCCGACGCGCAGCGCCGGCGGCTCCTCGAGCGGCAGCGCGGCACTCGTCGCCGCGGGCGTCGTGGACATGGCCACCGGCGGCGACCAGGGCGGCTCGATCCGCATGCCGGCCTCGAACTGCGGGCTCGTCGGGCACAAGCCGACCTGGGGCCTCGTGCCCTACACCGGCGCGTTCCCGATCGAGTTCACGATCGACCACGTCGGGCCCATGACGCGCACCGTCACCGACGCCGCGCTGATGCTCTCGGTGATCGCCGGTCCCGACGGCGACGACCCCCGCCAGCCCTCCGACCTGCAGGCCGAGGACTACGTCGGGGCGCTGCGGTCCGGCGCGCAGGGGTTGCGCGTCGGGGTGCTGCGCGAGGGCTTCGGGCTCCCCGAGTCCGAGCCGGAGACCGACGAGGCCGTGCGCTCCGCGATCACCGCGCTGTCCGACGCCGGGATGACGGTGTCCGAGGTGTCGGTGCCCTGGCACCTCCACGGGCCGAAGATCTGGGACGTCATCGCCACCGAGGGCGCCACCTCCCAGATGATCGACACCTATGGCTACGGGCTGAACTGGAAGGGCCGCTACGACCCGGAGGTCATGGACCACTACGGCCGCCGGTGGACCGAGGACGGCTCCCGTTTTCCCGACACCGTCAAGCTCGTCCTGCTCGCCGGCAAGTACGGGCTGAACACGACCCACGGCCGCCACTACGCGATGGCGCGCAACCTCGCTCCGAAGCTGGCCGCGGCGTACGACGCCGCCCTCGCGGACGTCGACCTGCTGGTCCTGCCCACGGTGCCGATGCGGGCCACGGTGCGCCCCGGCCGGGACGCCCGGCCGCCGGAGCTCCTCGCGCGGGCGCTCGAGATGCTGGCCAACACCAGCCCCTTCGACGTCACCGGGCACCCCGCGTGCTCGGTGCCGGCGCCCCTGGCCGACGGGCTGCCCGTCGGGATGATGCTCGTCGGCCGCCAGTTCGAGGACGCGACCGTGCTGCGGGCCGCGCACGCCTACGAGCAGGCCGTCGGCGGCTTCCCGACCCCCACGGCCGCGCTCAGCGCCCAGGCCTGACCCCGCCCATCCGTTCCTCCTGGAGGTTCCGTGAACGGTATCCACGATCTCGGCGGACGCGACGGGCTCGGCGCGATCAACCCCACGGAGTCCGAGCCGGTGTGGAAGGCGGAGTGGGAGAAGCACGCCCACACGTTCTTCCCCCTGGCCTTCCGGGCCGGGTTCTTCGGCGTCGACTCCTTCCGCTACGGCATGGAACAGATGGACCCGGTCGAGTACCTGTCCTCGCCCTACTACGAGCACTGGCTCCACTCGGTCACCCACCACGGGGTCCGCACGGGCGTGCTCGACCCCGCCGAGGTGGAGCGGCGCACGCAGTACTTCCTCGAGAACCCCGACGCCCCGCTGCCCGAGGACAAGGACCCGGACGGTGAGCTGGTCGCGTTCATCAACGCCGCGATCCCGGCCGGTGTCCCGGCAGGTCGCGACACCGGCAAGGTCGCGGAGTTCGCCGTCGGGGACCGCGTCACCGTCGTCGCCGACGCCCCCCACGGCCACACCCGCAAGGCCGGCTACGTCCGAGGGAAGACGGGCGTCATCGAGCTGGCCCACGGCGAGATGATCTTTCCCGACTCGGCGGGCAACGGCCTGGGCGAGGCGCCGGAGCACGTCTACACCGTCCGGTTCACGAACGAGGAGCTCTGGGGCGCCGAGGCGGCCGAGCCGAACGGCTCGGTGACCTTCGACGTCTGGGAGCCCTACATCGTCCCCGCGAGCGAGTGAGGAATGCCATGAGCTCCACCGAGAGCAGGCCCGACACCGACCGCCAGGCGCAGATCGCCGCGCGCGTCAAGGCCGTCGAGTCGATCATGATCGAGAAGGGCCTCATGACGTCGGCCGCGGTCGACCGGATCGCCGAGATCTACGAGAACGAGGTCGGACCACAGCTCGGCGCCCGGGTCGTCGCCAAGGCCTGGACCGACCCCGACTTCAAGACCCGCCTCCTGGAGGACGCCAGCGCCGCCTGTGCCGAGCTCGGCATCGGCGGCCTGCAGGGCGAGGACATGGTCGCCGTCGAGGACACCGACGACGTCCACCACGTCATCGTGTGCACCCTGTGCTCCTGCTACCCGTGGCCGGTCCTCGGGCTGCCCCCGAACTGGTACAAGGAGCCCGCCTACCGAGCCAGCCTGGTCAGGGCGCCCCGGCGGGTGCTGCGCGAGGAGTTCGGGTTCGACGTCCCGGAGTCGGTGGAGATCCGGGTGTGGGACTCCAGCTCCGAGCTGCGCTACTGGGTGCTCCCGCAGCGCCCCGCCGGGACCGACGGCTGGTCCGCGGAGCAACTCGAGGCGCTCGTCACCCGTGACTCGATGGTCGGCGTCGGCCGGCCGAAGAGCCCGTGATGGGCGACGATCACGGGCACGGCCACGGTCACCTGCCCTTCGCCGACGGCGAGGTCTACGAGGACATCGACGCCACCGTCGTCGGCGAAGGACGCACCGGCTACCGCCAGGACACCACCGAGCTCGGCGACGCCCGGCGGCGGGTCGAGAAGCTGGTGTGCGACCTGCCCGGAGCCGATCGCCCGTTCCACGAGCAGTGGGAGCTCCGGGCCTTCGCCCTCGCGGTGGCTGCCCATCACCAGGGCCACTACGAGTGGAGCGAGTTCCAGCTCTCGTTGATCGACGCGATCCGACGGTGGGAGGAGGGCACGGGCGGCGAGCCGTGGAGCTACTACGAGCACTGGCTCACCGCGCTGGAGACGGTCCTCGCCTCCAGCGGAGCGCTGTCGGACTCTCCCGCCCTCGACGACCGGACCCGCGAGGTGCTGGCCACCCCGCGCAACGCGAACCACCACCGGCCGCGGCGGGAGCCCGTGGCGGTCTCCCCGGCCACGCGTCCGGGCTGACGCCCCCGTGCGTGCGTTTCCGTCCCCGGGAACGGGACGCGCGCACCGGGCCCTCACCCCGGTGTCGCGAGCCCGTCGACGACGAAGCGCGCGAGTCGCTGCGCGCGCCCGGGCCACGCCGGCCCGTCCGGCAGCGTCCACAGTCCGGCGAGCAGGGCGAGGACGTCCTGCGCGTCGTGGTCGGCGCGCAGGCTCCCGTCGCGCGACCCCGCGGCCAGGATCCGATCCAGCGCGTCGACGATCACCTCGCGCGCCGGGGGGCTCGACCCCTCCGGCAGGGCGTGCACCAGGTCCCCCAGCGCCCGCTTGGTCCGGGCGTACTCGACGAACCGGTCGAGCCAGCGGACGAGCGCGTCGGCCGCGGTCCCCTCGGACAGGTCGACCTCGCCCAGCGCCGTGATCTCGGCGCCGTAGGTCCGGGCGACCAGCGCCTCACGGCTGGGGAAGTGCCGGTAGAGGGTCGCGATGCTGACGCCGGCGTCGCGGGCGATCGCCTCGAGGGCGACGTCGGGACCGTGCTCGGTGAAGAGCCGCGCGGCGCTCTCGAGGAGGGCGGTGCGGTTCGCGCGGGCGTCGGCACGCAGGGGCACGACGACAAGCGTAGGCGCCCTACGTTTGAGTGGTACGGTCGAGGAGCAAGCGTAGGGAGCCTACGGTTAATTCTCGTCCGGGAGACCCCGATGACCGTCACCGTGTCCACACCGATCACCACCCCCTTCGGCGAGTTCTCCACCGCCGACGAGGTCGCCGAGGGCCTCGACCTCACCGGTCGTCGCGCCGTCGTCACCGGCGCCTCGTCGGGCATCGGCGTCGAGACCGCCCGCTCGCTCGCCGGCCACGGCGCCGAGGTGACGCTGGCCGTGCGCGACACCGCCGCCGGCGAGCGGGTCGCCGCGGACATCCGCGCCGGCGCCCGCGAGGCCCGCGTCGTCGTCCGGCCCCTGGATCTCGGCGACCGAGCGTCGGTCGCGGCGTTCGTCGAGGGCTGGGAGGGGCCGCTGGACCTGCTGGTGAACAACGCCGGCGTGATGGCCCTGCCCGAGCTGGTCCTGACCGCCGAGGGTCTCGAGACCCAGTTCGCGACGAACCACCTCGGCCACTTCGCGCTGGCCACGGGACTGCACCGCGCGCTGGCCGCCGCCGACGGCGCGCGGGTGGTGTCGCTGTCCTCGGCCGCGCACCTGCGCTGCCCGGTGCTGTTCGACGACCTGGCCTTCTCGTTCGTGCCCTACGACCCGTTCCTCGCCTACGGCCAGTCGAAGACGGCCAACGCGCTCTTCGCGGTCGAGGCGACACGGCGCTGGGCCGACGACGGGATCGCCGTCAACGCCGTGATGCCCGGCGGCATCGCGACGGGCCTGCAGCGGTACGTGGACACCGAGGCCCTGGCGCGGGCACGCCGCGAGGCCGGGGCCCCCGACGCCATGAAGACCCCGTCGCAGGGGGCGGCGACGTCGGTGCTGGTCGGGGTGTCCCCGCTGCTCGAGGGGGTCGGGGGCCGCTACTTCGAGGACTGCCGCGAGGCCACGGTGATCAGCGGGCGCTCGCAGTCCGACGGCCGGCACGGCGTCGCCCCGTTCGCGCTGGACCCCGACAACGCCGCGCGGCTGTGGACCGTGTCGGAGCGCCTGCTCGGTCGCTGATGCCCGATCGGCGAGGGGCTGTCCCGGACGGGCGGGCGGCGGGAGACTGCCGGGATGGTCGAGGAGGACCGGCGGGTCTACGAGGCGCTGCGGGCCGGTCACGTGGCCGAGGTGCGCGCGGCGCTGATGGACCACGTCGCCCGGCTCGACTGGCCGAGCGAGCGGATCGACCGCTACCGGACCGAACGGCTGCGGGCGCTGCTCGTCCTCGCCCGGGCCCGGTCCCCCTTCCACGCCGAGCGGATGCGCGGCCTGGACCCGGCCACGGCCACCGTCGACGACCTCGCGCGGCTGCCCCCGATGACCAAGCAGGACTCCCAGGAGCACTGGGACGCGATCATCACCACGCCGGGCCTGGACCGCGCCGGGGCGGAGCGGGTCCTCGCGGAGGAGCGCTGGTTCTCCTACACGCCCGGCGGGCTGCAGGTCTTCAGCTCGGGCGGGTCGAGCGGCGTCCGCGGGGTCTACGTGTGGGACCGGGCCCAGTTCGTCACCCTGGCCTGCCTCGCGTGGCGGTGGCAGGTCCGCGCCGAGCGGGCGGCCGGGACGGAGACGCACCCGGCGCTGCTCGCCGTCCTCGAGTCCGGTGAGCCCCCGCACGCCAGCACCCCCCTGTTCGACGTCGCCACCGGACCGGGGATGCACACCGTCGTGATCCCGGCCGCGGCGCCGTTCGAGCAGGTGCGTGCAGCCGTCGCCGACGCCCGACCCACCCACCTCGTCGGCTATGCGTCCGTGGTGGGCCGGCTGGCGCGCGCCTCGACCGCGGGCGAGCTCGACGTGCGCCCGGTGCGGGTGAGCACGAACTCCGAGCCGCTCAGCGAGGAGGACCACGACGCGATCGAGGCCGCCTGGGGCGCCCCGGTGCACAACCTGTGGGGCTCGACGGAGATCGGGGTGCAGGCCGTCGGCTGCGGCTACGGCGAGGGCCTGCACATCTGCGCGGACGAGGTGGTCCTCGAGCGGGTCGACGCCGACGGGCACCCGGTCGGGCCCACCGAGCCCGCGGCCCGCACGCTCGCGACCGGACTGGCGGGGCAGGCGTTCCCGTTCATCCGCTACGACCTCGGGGACGAGGTGACGCTGCTCCCCGACATCTGCCCGTGCGGCAGCGCCATGCCGCGCGTCGCGGCCATCGCCGGTCGGCGCGACGACGACTTCCGCTACGGCACCCTGACCGTCCCGGCCAGCGCCTTCCGGCACGTGCTCGGCACCGACCCGCGGATCGTCGAGTACCAGGTCCACCAGACCCCGGGCGGCGCGGACGTCCTCGTCGTCGGCTCGCCCGACACGGCGAGGGTGGCCGCCGCCCTCGTGGCGTCGCTGCGGCCGTACGGGCTGGCCGACGCCGAGATCGCGGTGCGGACCGTCGACCGGATCCCACGGCACGCCACGACCGGCAAGCTCACGCGCTTCGTGGCCCTGGGGCGGTAGCGGACGTCGGGGTGCCTCACCAGGTCAGCCACGGCCTGCTCGCGGTCGCTGCCTGGACCCGACGGATGTAGTCCTGGGCGACCGGCGTGTACCAACCGCCGGTGAACCACCGGCCGACGCAGCCCCAGAGGTCCCCGGCGTGGTACGCCGGACCGAGCCACGGCTCCCACCCCTCGTAACAACCACGGACCACGGCGGCGTACGTGTCGACCGAGTAGGCCGTCGACTTCTCCGTCCAGGGCCAGCCCCCGAAGCCGCCGGCGGCGGGATCGTTGATCGTGCACCACTTGACCTGCATGACCCCGAAGGCGGCGGGACCCTGCGGTCCGTAGGGCGACGGCGGAGGGGAGCCGCCGCAGTCGCCGAAGTCGCCGAAGCCCTCGTGGTCGATCGGCTTGCCGATCGGATCCGTGTGGGCCTGGTACCACACGGACTCCACCGCCGCCTCGCCCCGGATCACGTCGTCGGGCAGCCCCCACTTCGCCGCGGCCCACTGGAAGATCTCGTCGGTGGTTCCCGTGAAGTTGCCGGTGATGCGGGAGAACACGGTGTCCCCGTTGATCATCCCGCCGTAGCCGGGGGGTCGGAAGTCCGGGGGTGGCACCGTGTGGTTGGCGGCGGTGTTGCCCGGGCGTGGTTCCCACGTCGAGTGGTGCACGAGCGCCGCGGCCTGCTCGTCGTCGAGCATCGCGAACGAGCCCGGCGGCTTCAGCGGGAACCACCCGCCCGCGACCGGCCTGGTGGCCGGGTCCGACGATGGTGGGGCCGGCGGCGACGAGCAGGCGGCGACGAGCACCAGGACGATCGCGGTCGCTACGGCGGCCGGCAGCACCCGCCGGCGACCGGACGTCACCAGGTCAGCCAGGGCTTGGTCGCGATCGCGTCCTGCACCCGGTTGGAGTAGTTCTTGCCGTCGAGAGTGCCCCAGGCGTTGGCGTACCACCGGCCCACGCAGCCCCACAGGTCACCGGGGTGGTAGGTCGGCCCCCACTGCGGCTCCCACCCCTCGTAGCAGGCACGCACGATCGCCCCGGTGGTGTCCGCGGCGTACGCGGTCGAGTTCTCCGTCCACGGCCAGCCGCCGGAACCGGGCTGGTTCGGATCGTTGAACGCGCACCACGACACGCCGGTGATCCCGAACTTCGACGGTCCGTCCGGTCCGTAGGGCGAATCCGGCGGCGCCCCACCGCACTGGCCGAACCCGCCGTAGCCCTGCCCCTGCGTGGGCTTGCCGTCGGGATCCTTGTGGGCCTGGTACCACTGCGAGTCGACGTAGGCCATGCCGCGCAGCACGTCGTCGGGCAGTCCCCACTTGACCGCCGCCCATTGGAGGGTCTCGTCGGTGGTGCCGGTGAAGGCCCCGCTGATGCGGTCGAACACGGCCGGGCCGTTGACCATGCCGGAGTAACCCGCCGGTCGGAAGTCCGGCGGTGGCATCACGTGGTTGGGGCCGGCGTTGTCCGGCCGGGGCTCCCAGGTCGACCGGTGCACCATGCCGCCCGCGGCCACGTCGCTCGGGAGGTTCGGGACCGCACCGAGGGGCTGGAGCTGGAAGTAGCCGCCGTTCGGTGGCTTGGCCGCGGGGTTCGGAGGTGTCCCACCGCCGGACGAGGGCGACCCGCAGGCCGCCAGGAGCATCAGGACGGTCGCCGCGACGGCGATCGGCCACCGACGAGCCGGGACGGAACCGGGTGGAAGCAACGCTCGGCCCTCCCCCCTTCGATCTGGGCCGGCCGGTCCCCTCGACCCGGAGCCCGGCCTGTGGGTCACATCGATGCGGCCCGACGGCTGGGTCGCGGGCGGGTGCGGGACACGGCAGACGATGCTGGCCCCCGAGGAGTCGGCAGGGGTAGGACCGTTGGTCCCGACCTTCCTGTGCGTCGGCCGCTGACCGCCGAACGCACGGCACGAGGCTCCCGTCCCACCCCGCCGAGGGACCCCTGTCGTCGCCGGATCACCCGCCGCCGGGGGTGAGGCCGGTGAGCGGGAACTCGAGCACGGAGCCGGGATCGGCGAGGGTGCCGGTGTGGGAGCCGGACTGGGGGCCGGCGAGTCCGTCGCTGTCGGTGGCCACGTAGATCCGGGTGTGATCGGGGCTCAGGGCGACGTCGCGGTAGCGGTTCCGGGTGCGGAACAACTGGACGGAGTCGCCCTGGACCCAGGCGCCGTCGCCGGTGAGCTTGAAGACGAACACCGAGCCGGTCTTCAGCGCGGGGACGAGCAGCGCGTCGGCCACGGCGGGGTCGGGGGCGTTCTCGGCGGGCACGTAGTCGAGGCCGGCCGGGGCGATCGACGGCCAGCAGAGGTCGAACTGGTCGCCGCACCGAGGATCCCGGAAGTCGTGTCCGGTGGGCACGGTGTACATCGTCTTGAGCGGTTCGACGTAGTCGGGGTCGTTCCACGCGGTCTCGGCGGGGCCTCGCGGGACGCTCGGCGGAACCTCGTAGTCGTCGTACTGGAGCGCGGCACAGTCGGGGGCGGCCGACCAGTCGGCGTACTGGTAGGCCTGGGCGTCGCGGAAGCCGGCCACGAACGGCCAGCCGTAGTTCCCCCCGGGGCGCAGGAGGTTGATCTCGTCGTCGCTCTTGGGGCCGTGCTCGTCCGAGAAGAGTCGCCCCCCGGGACCGAAGACCAGGCCCTGGGGATTGCGGTGGCCATAGGTGTAGACGTGGCTGCGCACGCCACGGAGAACGGGGTTGTCGGGCGGGACGGAGCCGTCGAGATCGATGCGGAGGACCTTGCCCGCGTACGTGGCCCAGTCCCGATCGACGACCTGCTGCGCGGTCGGCAGATCCTGGGACCGGATGGGCTGGCAATCCCGGTCGAACTGGTTGTTGCCCAGGTCGCCGATCGAGTAGTACAGCTTCTGGTCCGGACCGACGAGCAGTCGACCGGCGTCGTGGTCGCGACTGGCGGGGAGCCCGGTGAGGATGTCGGTGGGCGCCGAGAGGGTGCCTGCGGGATCCCGGTGGTAGCGCACGATCTTCCCGCGCAGGTCCTCGCCCGGAGGCGGTACAGCGTTGTAGGAGTAGGCGACGAAAGCCGCGTCGCCGGCGAAGGCGAGGCCCAGCAGCCCGTCCTGCGCGCCGCTGGCGGCGACCTCGTCGATGGTGAGCGCCACCGTCCGTGTGCCGTCGACGGGATTGATCCGGTCGACGCGCTTGCCGACCTTCTCGGTGACCCACAACCAGCCGTCCGGCCCCCAGGTCAGCTCCCACGGGGCCGCCAGGCCGGTGGCGAGGACCCGCCCGCCGGCCCCGGAACCCGGCGCCGCGGGCGGGCGACCAGTGGGGGCGGGGGCCGGAGGGCCGCACGCCACCAGGTTCGTCGTGATGAGGAGCGCGAGCAACGGAACGATGTGTCGCGCCGCGGTGCGCCGTCTCCCTCGGGGACATCGCGCACGGACGCGGGTGACTCCCGGGCCGGACCGGGATCGGTCGCCTCTGCGGTGCCACATCGAACCGTCTCCCTCACGGTTCCCGATGAACTGGGCGGTCGGGGAGCTGACCGGGATCCGGGGAGGGTACAG
>NZ_JBVPVA010000949.1:0-2308 GCF_055612215.1 Actinomycetospora sp.
TCCAGCCCGAAGCGGTCGCAGCCCAGGATCGCGCCGCGGTCGGCCAGGGCGCGCAGGTAGTCCAGGTCGTTCGAGTCGCCCGCGTGGCCGACGACGACCTTGGTCAGGTCGACCCCCTCGGCCTCGTAGAAGTCCAGGGCCTGCCGCCCGGTCTCGTGCGCGCTGTTGGTGTGCAGGGTGATCGGCACCCCGGTCTCGCGGTGCGTCGCCGCGAGCGCCCGGTGGATCCGCTGCTGGTCGGGGGTGAGGCCCTTCTCCTCGACCACGCCCTTGAGGAAGGCGGCCTTCACGTCCGTGCCGCCGATGCCCTCGCGGATGTCGCGCAGGAACATCCGGGTCAGCGGCTCCTCGCCGCCGAGGAGCGTCCCGGGGCCCCGGTTCTGCAGCGACCGGGGCAGCTCGTCGAACGTGTAGAGGCCGGTGGCGGCGACGATGTTGATGTCGACCTCGGCGTTCACGCGGGCGACGCGCGGGACGTACCGGCCCAGCCCGACGACCGTCGGGTCGACGATGGTCCGGACGCCCAGCGCGCGCAGCCGGGTCAGCTTGTCGACCGCGTCGGCGACCCGCAGCTCCTCGTCCCAGTACTCGTGGCCGTAGTTGGCCAGGAGGTCGGGGGTGAGCACGAAGACGTGCTCGTGCATGAGCGTCGTCCCGAGGTCCGCCGCATCGACCGGGCCCCGCACCGTCTCGACCATCGCCCGCCTCCCGCTCCCGTGGTGACCGCACTGTAGGAGCGGCCCCGCCGGCCGGCTCAGCGGTGGCGGCGGGCCAGGGTGAGGAGGCGGCGCAGCCGGCCGGCGAGGGCGTCCTTCGACAGCGGCGGGTCGGCGCGCACGCCGAGGTCGGCCAGACCGAGGTCGGGGTGCGCCAGGCGCAGGCGCCCGGCGTCGGCGAGGGCGTCCGGGACCTCGACCCCGGCCCGCGCCAGCGTCGCGAAGGCCTCGGACACCGCGGTGCCCGCCCGCGAGGCGGCGACGGTGGCCCGGGCGTCGTTGGCGGAGCCCGACGTCGGGTCCCCGGTCGGTTCGTCGAGGCCGGCGGCGGCCGCGGCGGCCCGCCCGCCGCAGGTCGTGAGCAGCAGCGCGACCTCGTCCGGGTCGTCCACAACGACGCGGGCGGTCCCCTCCGCGCGGTGGGTGCCGGCGCGGACGCCGAGACGCAGGCCGAGCTCGGCGAGCGCGAGGGCCGGCCCGGGGGCCGGGCAGTCCACGACGACGGAGGCGGTGCCACCGTGGTGCTCCACGTGGCCCCGCGCGAGGAGGGCGCCGCGCCAGGTCGCGACCGCCCCGGGCAGTGAGCCGCCGGTGAGCCAGCCCGGTGGCTGCGCGAGCGACCGGCCGCGGGCGTCGACGAGGCCCAGCCGCGTCGCGAGGAGGTCGGAGCCCGCCGGCGGGTCCTGCGGGTCGGGCACCTCCACGCGCCACGCGCCGCGCTCGGCGTCGCCGTGGACGACGCCGTCGCTCGCGCCGATCCGGGTCAGCAGCGACACCAGCCGGACGGCGGCCTCGGGAGAATCGAGCTCCGCGGCCAGCCGGTCGTCCGGGCCCGGGGTGCGGGCCCACCGCACGATCGCGGCGGCCTCGGCGCCGGCGTCCCGGTCGCGGGCGGGCGGGGCGACCCGGGCGAGCGCCGCGACGACGCCACGGGTGCTCTCGGACCGCGGCGGTCCAGCGGGCGACGCGGGCCGGTGTCGGACGGTCCCCATCGCACCTCCCGCGTCGTGCCTGTCGAACGCCTGCCCGGACGGCCGCGGCAGCCTCACACACGGGTAACGACGACGACCGAGGGGGCCCGGCTCGACGCGGAGCGGCACGGATTCGCCCGAAGGAGGTCGGCGGGCCTCCGTCGGCGACCCGTCGGGGTGACGGGCGGCTCCGCCGCGCGACGGGGTTGGGCCAGGGGGGCGGTGGGCCGCGGCCGGCGGCCGTCGCCCGGCCCGGGGCCGTGATCACGCCCCGCTGGACGACCACCCGTACGGGTGATCACCCCTCCGCGCCGCAGCGGGACCGTAATCCGGGGCGGAACCCCTGCCCAGGGCTACAACTCCCTCGACGAGGTCTTGGGAAGGGAGCCGGCCGATGACGATCACGTCGATCTTCGACGACCTCACCGCGGACGGCCACGCCGACGAGGCGCCTGCCCGCCGGACCGCCGGCGGCGGCATCGTCGTCACCGCCGGTCGCCGTCCCTCGCCGGTGCCGCGCCCCGACCCGGCCCACGCCACCGCGTTCGGCCGGGGCTGCCTGGACCCCGACGACCCCGGCGTCCCCACCGACCCCGACGACCCGCACGGCACCGGCCCCGC
>NZ_JBVPVA010000986.1:0-5772 GCF_055612215.1 Actinomycetospora sp.
GCCGCGACGATCGCCTGGTCGAACCCCACCGTGGTCGTCGAGCCGTCCGTGCCGGTGACCTCGACGCGGTGCGGCGAGACGAACCGGCCGGTGCCCTGCAGCGTCGTGACCTTGCGCTGCTTGGCCAGGCCGGCGAGGCCCCCGACGAGCTTCCCGACGACGCCGTCCTTCCACGACCGGAGCTTGTCGAGGTCGATCGTCGGCGCGGCGAACGAGAGCCCGTGCTCGGACATCTCCTTGGTCTCGGCGATCACCTTCGCGGCGTGCAGCAGCGCCTTCGACGGGATGCAGCCGACGTTGAGGCACACCCCGCCGAGGGTGTCGCGGCCGTCGACGACCATGACCTCGAGCCCGAGGTCGGCCGCGCGGAACGCGGCGGTGTAGCCGCCGGGGCCGGCGCCGAGCACGAGCAGCCCGACGTGGCGGTCCTCGTCGCCGTCGTCGGCGGCCGCCGGCGCGTCGGCGGGGACGTGCGCGGACGCGGACGGCGTCGGGGCCGTCGAGGTCTTCTGCGTGGGCGCCGGGGTGGAGGTCTCCTCCTCCGCGGCACCGGCCGGGTCGAGGACCAGGATCGGGCTGCCCCGCGAGACGCGGTCGCCGACGCCGAGCCGCAGCTCGCGCACGGTGCCCGCGACCTCGGCGGGGACGTCCATCGTCGCCTTGTCGGACTCCAGCGTCAGCAGCGGCTCGTCGAGCGCCACTTCGCTGCCGACCGCGACGTGCACCTCGATGACGGGGACGTCGGTGAAGTCGCCGATGTCGGGGACCTCGACCACGATCTCGCCGGCCATGCCGTCTCCTTGCGATGTCGTCGGGTAGGTGCGCTTCGCGCTCGTGAGCAGTAATCCGCCGTATGACACGGGAAAGTGCTCACGGGCCTTCGGCACCTAGAGGAGCAGCCGGCGCTCGTCGCCCATGGTGTGCGCGAGGTGGCGGGTGAAGCGGGCGGCCAGTGCGCCGTCGATGACGCGGTGGTCGTAGGACAGGCACAGCGGCAGCAGGGTCCGGGGTTCGAACTCCGTGCCGTTCCACACCGGCGCCACGCGGGAGCGCACGACGCCGAGGATGGCCACCTCGGGGGCGTTGACGATCGGGGTGAACGCGGTGCCGCCGATGCCCCCGAGCGAGGAGATCGTGAAGCTCGCGCCGCGCATGTCGTCGGCGGTGAGCTTGCCGTCCCGGGCGCGTGCGGAGACCTCGCCGAGCTCCTTCGACAGGTCGACGATCCCCTTGCGGTCCACGTCGCGGATCACCGGCACGACGAGCCCGCCGGGCGTGTCGACGGCGACCCCGAGGTGGTAGTAGCGCTTGAGGATCAGCGCGTCCTTCTCCGGGGTGAGCGAGGCGTTCACCGTCGGGTAGGCCTTGAGCGCCGACACCGCGGCCTTCATCAGAAACGCCAGCAGCGTGACCCGGTAGCCCTCGGCCTTCGCGGCGGTGTCGAGCTCCTTGCGGTAGGCGTCGGTGGTGGTGATGTCCGCGTCGTCGTTGTGCGTGACGTGCGGGACGTTGAGCCAGGAGCGGTGCAGCGCCGGCCCGGAGATGCGGGTGATCCGGGAGAGCTGCTGGGTCTCGACAGGCCCGAACACCGAGAAGTCCTGCGCCGGCACCTCCGGGATCCCGGACCCGCCCGACGGCGCCGGCGCCGCGGCGGCCGCCGCGGACGCTGGCGCCTCGGCCCCGTCCCCGCCCCGCACGAAGCTCAGCAGGTCGTTCTTCGTGATCCGGCCCTTCGGCCCGGACGGCGTGACGCTCGCGAGGTCGACCCCGAACTCCCGGGCGAGCTTGCGCACGCTGGGCCCCGCGTGGGCCGGCAGGTCGGACGCGCCGTTGGCACCCGAGGTGGACGACGGCGACGACGGCGCCGGGGACGACCCGACCGGCGCCGCGCCGGTCTCGGTCGCCGGCTCCTGCGCGGTCGCCTCGGCGTCGGCGATCTCGTGCGCCCGGGCGGGTTCCGGCGACGCCGGGGCGTCCTCGGCCGGCTCGCCCTCCCCCGCGTCCAGCACGACGACCGGCGTGCCCTGGCTGACGGCGTCGCCCACCGAGACGAGCACCTCGGTGACGGTCCCGGCGTGCGAGGACGGCACGTCCATCGTCGCCTTGTCGGACTCGAGGGTGAGCAACGGGTCGTCGACGGCGATGACGTCGCCGGGCGAGACGTGCACCTCGATGATCGGGACGTCGGAGAAGTCCCCGATGTCGGGGACGGTGACCTGGGTAGCGGCGGGGGCCGACATCTGCAGGGGGCTCCGATCGGGTCTCAGGCGTGGGCCGGCGCGGGCCGGTCGGGGTCGATGTCGTACTTCGCGATCGCGTCGGCGACCACCGAGGCCTCGACGACGCCGTCGCGGGCCAGCGCCGAGAGCGCCGCCACCGTCACGTAGCGGCGGTCGACCTCGAAGAAGTCGCGCAGCGCCCGGCGGTAGTCCGAGCGGCCGAAGCCGTCGGTGCCGAGCACCTCGAACCGGCGGTCGACGACCCACGCCCGGATCTGGTCGGGGAAGGCCCGCACGTAGTCCGTGGCCGCAACGACCGGGCCCGTCGGCCGACCGGCGAGCTGCTGCTCGACCCACGAGAGCCGCGGCTCCTCCGTCGGGTGCAGCATGTTCCACCGCTCGACGTCGATGCCGTCGCGGCGCAGCTCGGTGAAGCTCGGCGCGCTCCACACGTCGGCGACGACGCCCCAGTCGGACTCGAGCAGCTCCGCGGCGGCCATCACCTCGCGCAGGATCGTCCCCGAGCCCATGAGCTGGACCCGCGGCCTCTCCCCCGCCTCGCCCTGCGACTCCCCCTCGGAGAGCAGGTAGAGCCCCCGGACGATCCCCTCCCGGGTCGCCTCCTCGGCGTCGGTCCCCAGGCCCGGCATCGCCGGGTGGGTGTAGTTCTCGTTCATCAGGGTCAGGTAGTAGAAGACGTCCTCCTGCTCGACGTACATCCGCCGCAGCCCGTCGGCGACGATCACCGCGACCTCGTGGGCGAACGTCGGGTCGTAGGAGACGCAGTTGGGGATCACCGACGAGAACACGTGCGAGTGGCCGTCCTCGTGCTGCAGCCCCTCGCCGTTCAGCGTCGTGCGGCCCGCGGTGCCGCCCAGCAGGAACCCGCGCGCCCGCAGGTCACCGGCCGCCCAGGCGAGGTCCCCGACCCGCTGGAAGCCGAACATCGAGTAGTAGATGAAGAACGGGATCATCGGGACGTCGCTGGTGGAGTACGCCGTCGCCGCGGCGATCCACGACGCCATCGCCCCGAGCTCGTTGATGCCCTCCTGCAGCAGCTGACCGCGCTTGTCCTCCCGGTAGGACATCAGCTGACCCTGGTCCTCGGGCTCGTAGAGCTGACCCACCCGGGAGAAGATCCCGAACTGCCGGAACATGCCCTCCATGCCGAAGGTGCGGGACTCGTCGGGGACGATCGGCACCACGCGCTTGCCGATCTTCTTGTCGCGCAGCAGCGTGTTGAGCACCCGGACGAAGGCCATCGTCGTCGAGATCGTCCGGTCGCCGGAGCCCGCGAGCTGCGCCCCGAACGCCGAGAGGTCCGGCACCTCCAGGGACTCGGAACGACGACGGCGGACCGGGAGCGACCCGCCGAGCGCCTCCCGGTGGCGGAGCAGGTACTCCGACTCCTCCTCGCCGAGCTGCAGGTAGGGCAGCGAGTCGACGTCGGCGTCCGCGACGGGCAGCTCGAAGCGGTCGCGGAAGATCCGCAGCTGCTCGCCGGCCATCTTCTTCTGCTGGTGGGAGATGTTCTGGCCCTCGCCGGCCTCCCCCATGCCGTAGCCCTTGACGGTCTTGGCGAGGATCACCGTCGGGCGGTCCGGCTCGGTCACCGCGGCCGAGTACGCCGCGTAGATCTTCGACGGGTCGTGGCCGCCGCGGGTCAGCGCCCAGATCTCGGCGTCGGTCCAGTCCTCGACCATCGCCGCGGTCTCGGGGTACTTGCCGAAGAAGTGCTCGCGGACGTAGGCACCGTCGCGGGACTTGTACGTCTGGTACTCGCCGTCGACGGTCTCCTCCATCAGCTGGTGCAGCCGGCCGGTGGTGTCGCGCTTGAGCAGCTCGTCCCAGCGGCTGCCCCAGATGACCTTGACGACGTTCCACCCGGCGCCCCGGAAGACGCCCTCCAGCTCCTGGATGATCTTGCCGTTGCCGCGGACCGGGCCGTCGAGACGCTGCAGGTTGCAGTTCACGACGAAGATCAGGTTGTCGAGGTGCTCCCGCCCGGCCAGCGAGATCGCCCCCAGCGACTCGGGCTCGTCCATCTCGCCGTCGCCGAGGAAGGCCCACACGTGCCGGTTCTCGGTGTCGGCCAGCCCCCGGCCGTGCAGGTACTTGAGGAACCGCGCCTGGTAGATCGCCATGAGCGGGCCGAGGCCCATCGACACCGTGGGGAACTGCCAGAACTCCGGCATCAGCCACGGGTGCGGGTACGACGAGAGCCCGTTCCCACCGGTCTCCTGCCGGAAGGCGTCCATCTGTTCCTCGGTGAACCGGCCCTCGAGGAAGGCCCGCGCATAGATCCCGGGCGAGGAGTGGCCCTGCATCATCACCAGGTCGCCGCCGTGGCCCTCGGACGGCGCGTGCCAGAAGTGCTGGAAGCCGGTGTCGTAGAGCGTCGCCGCCGACTGGAAGCTCGCGATGTGCCCACCGAGCTCGGACGACTCCTTGTTCGCCCGCAGCACCATCGCCACCGCGTTCCAGCGGATCACCGAGCGGATGCGGTGCTCCACCGCCCGGTCACCCGGATGCGGCGGCTCGGCGTCGACCGGGATGGTGTTCACGTACGGCGTGGTGGCCGAGTACGGCACCGGCGCGCCCGCCCGGCGGGCCTGGGCGATCAGGTCGCCGAGCAGGTCGTGGGCGCGCTGCGGACCCTCCACCGCCAGGACCGACTCGAGCGCCTCCTCCCACTCCTGGGTCCCCTCCGGGTCCGCGTCGATCGAGGCGTCGACCATGCAGCGCTCCTGGGGATCGTGGCCGCGCCGGCGCGGCCCGGCGTGCGGGACGCCCCAGCCTGCCCCGTGGACGGTCGCGGCGAAAGCGGAGCGGCGCGGAGGTTGCCGGGCCCGGCGGGCACGGGGGACCCTCCCCCGCGTGCTGACCGACGGCGTCGACCACATCGCCACCCTGACCCACGACGCCGCGCGCCTCGGGGCCTTCTACGCCGCGGTGTTCGACGCCGAGATCGGCGAGACCCGCCCGCACGGTCAGCACGGTGAGGAGACCATGACCGTCTTCCGCATCGGGCCGCACACCGAGCTCAACGTCTTCACGGTCCCCTCCAGCGACGAGGCCGACCGGCAGACCCCGATGTGGCACCGCGGGCGCCTCGACCACTTCGGGCTGCACGCGGCCTCGCGGGACGCGTTCGAGACGATCCGCGACCGACTCGTCGCGCACGGGGCGTCGGACGGGACGGTCAACGACTTCGGCGGCGCCTGGAGCCTGTTCTTCCGCGACCCGGACGGCCTCGAGGGCGAGGTGCTGCTTCCCAAGGACGGGGAGGCCACGCCGCCGGGCTGAGACGGTCGCGGCTTCTGGATCGAAGCAGGACGCCCCGGCCGTCGAGGTCGGTGGTGTCCCGGCCGCCGAGGTGCCAGCGTCGTCGAGGGCCGCCGTCCGGGGCGGTGGGACAGGAGACCGCGATCATGACGAAGTTCGTCTACGACTTCGCCGAGGGCGACAAGGACCAGAAGGACCTGCTGGGCGGCAAGGGCGCCAACCTCGCGGAGATGACGAACCTGGGGCTGCCGGTGCCCCCGGGGTTCAC
>NZ_JBVPVA010000993.1:0-3972 GCF_055612215.1 Actinomycetospora sp.
CCGGGGCCGGCGCGGGCGAACAGCGTCTCGAGCGTGTCGTTCTGGACCCCGCCGAACCCCAGTCCCACGAGCCCGGCCCCCGCGACCACGGCCACCGTCCCCACACCGACCAGTCCCCACGCGACGACCCCCGCGCCGGCCGCGGCGAGGACCAGGGCCGGGGCGGTGACCCGTCCGGTCAGCCCGAGGCGGTCGCCGAGCTCCCCGGAGACACTGCGCCCGACGAGCTGTGCGGCGGTCAGCGCGAACAGCGCGCCGGCCGCCACCCCCGCGGGCTGCGCGAGCGGCAGCACGGTGATCACCCCGCCCGCGCTCGCCGCGCACACGAGCATCACGAGCCACGGGGCGACGGCCGCGACGAGGAAGGGCCGTCCCGCCGTCGACGGGCCGTCCGCGGCCGGCTCCGACGGCGGGGGCGCCACCCGCCGGGGCAGCAGGGCCATCGCCGGGATCGCCAGGGTGGGGAGCAGCGCGCCGGCCAGCAGCACCGGCACCGGTCCGAGTCGCGCCCACGCCCACACCCCGCCGGTGAGCAGGACGAGCTGCGGTGTCCCGATCGCGATCCCGTAGATCCCGGTCGCCCGGCCGCGCACCCGGGCGGGCACGAGGTCGGAGACCAGCGCCGCGCCGGTCACCGTCAGGACCCCGAAGCCGGCGCCGCGCAGCACCGCCACCGGCATCGCCAGCCACGCCGACGGCGTCAGCACCAGCAGGGCCGCCGGCGCCCCCAGCGCAACCGCCGCGCCGATCAGCGCCGCGCGGTGCCCCACCGCACGCAGCAGGGCGGGCACCCCGAGCTGGGTGAGCACCGTCGCCGCCATGAAGACGCCGGTCACCGACCCCGCCAGCGCCGGGCCGGCCCCACCCGAGGCGACCCAGAGCGGCAGGACGGGCAGCAGCAGGGCGTAACCGCCGAACGCCGCGAGCGTGGCGGCGAGGACCGCGAGGAAGGGGCGGGAGACCAGGGGCGACCCGTCGGCCACCGAGGTCAGGAGTGCGCGTCGACCGCGGCGGAGATCCGGGCCGCCAGGTCGGGGTCCTTCGCGGTGAGCCCGCCCTCGGAGTGCGTGGAGAGCCGGAACGTCAGCGTGGCGTAGCGGATGTCGATGTCCGGGTGGTGGTCGGCGTCCTCCGCGGCGTCGGCGACGGCGTCGACGGTGGCGATCGCCGCGCGGAACGACGGGAGCTTCGCGGTGCGGACGATCTCGTCGCCGTCGCGCTCCCACCCGGGCAGCCGTGAGAGGGCGTCGGCGACGGCGTCGTCGGAGAGCAGGTCGGCCATGGGGTCATCCTGGCACGCCGCGTCGGGCCCGGTCAGCGCGTCGGGGCGCCCTCGGCGACGATGATCGGGTGCAGGTCGTGGTGGGGGCGGCGGTCGTCGTCGACGGGAGACTGCTGGCGGCGCAGCGCGCCGAGCCGGCGGACATGCGGGGGCGCTGGGAGCTGCCCGGCGGCTCCGTCGAGCCGGGGGAGTCCGAGGCGGCGGCGCTCGTCCGGGAGCTCCACGAGGAACTGGCCCTGCCCGTGGTGGTGGGGGAGCGGCTCGGGCCGGACGTGCCCGTCGAGGGGCGCGGGGGCGCGGGTCTCCTGCTGCGCTTCTACCGGTGCACGCCCGTGGACGGCGCCGTCCCGCGCGCGCTGGAGCACCTCGCGCTGCGCTGGGTGGGCCCCGAGGAGCTCGACGAGCTCGACTGGCTGGCGTCCGACCTCGCCCTGCTCCCGCACCTGCGCGCGGCCCTGGATGCCTCCGGCTCGTGAGCACGTGTCCGCCGCACGGCACGGACGACTGCGCACGAGCGCGGAGCGCGCCTACGCCGCGCGGGCCCGCTTCACGGCCTTCGCCAGGTCCTTGCCCGTGAGGCCGGACTCGGCGGCGCGGGCCGCCCGCATGAGGACGACCGGGCAGCCCTTGCAGCGCGGGGTGGAGCGGCAGCACTTCTTCTTGATCCGCTTGGCGCCGGTGATCGCGCAGGCCTGCTGCGGGCTCAGCCGCTCCGGCGTGCGCTCGGGCACCGCGCGGACGCGGCCCCGGTCGCGGTCCCGGGGGCGCAGCCGGGACAGGGCGTCGACCCAGCCCGCCGTCGTCCTCGTCGCCGTGGCCATGAGGTGAGGCTAACCTGAGCAGTACCCGCCACGGAAGGCCCGGCGGCGTCGGTGTCGGTACCCCGTGCCACGATGACGATCCCGCACCCCAGCAGGCCGCGGGCCCGACGACGGCGTCGCTCGGGCACCGGCGGAGAGGCTCGTCCCCACCCCGACATGGCCCCGACATCCCCAGCGGTCCCTCGCGGCGCGAGGTCGTCTCGCCGATCGCGGGGCGGCCGGGCGCCGGGTGCGAGGACGCTGTGCGCGGGGGTGCTCCTGGTCCTGGCGCTCCTCGCCGGGTGTGCCGGGTCGCCGCCCCCGGTCGTGGGGCAGGCCCCGACCCCGGCGCCGGCGAAACCGCAGCTCGAGCCGGACCCCACGCAGCTGCGGATCGGGGTCGACGACCTCGGGGTCGGGTTCAACGTGCACCGCATCGCCGACCTCACGCCGACCAGTAGGACCACGGCCGCGCTGGTCCTGCCCTCGGCCTTCCGCGTCGGGGCCGACGGCGTGCGCCGCATCGACCCGACGGTCGTGACGTCGGCGCGGGTCACCTCCACTGATCCGTTCACCGTCTCCTACGAGATCCTCCCGGCGGCGGCGTGGTCGGACAACGCCCCGATCGCCGCGGAGGACTTCGTCTACCTGTGGCAGCAGATGCGCTCGCAGCCCGGCGTCGTGGACGCGGCCGGGTATCGCGCGATCTCCGACGTGCGCTCGCGGGCGGGGGGCAAGGCCGTCGACGTCGTCTTCGACCGGCCCTACCCGGCGTGGCAGACGCTGTTCGACGCACTGCTGCCCGCCCACCTGCTCAAGGACGCGCCCGGCTCCTGGGGCGGGGCCCTGCAGGACAGCATCCCGGTGTCCGGCGGGCCGTTCGCGATCCGCCTCGTCGACCGCATCCGGGGTCAGGTCACCCTGGCCCGCAACAGCGTCTACTGGGGCCCGCCGACGGTGCCGGACCAGGTCGTCCTGCAGGCCGCCGACCACGCCTCGCTGATCGACCGGGTCCGCACCGGCGACGTCCAGGTCACCCAGTTCCGCTCGGACTCCTCCGACCTGGCCGCGCTCACCGCGCTCGGGGCCGCCCCGCCCGGCCCCGCGGGGCCGCTGGCCGTGCGCACCGTCCCCGAGGCGAGCCAGGTGCAGCTCGCGCTGCGCAGCGACGACGGTCCGCTCGCCGACCCGCGGGTCCGCCGGGCCGTGGTCTCCCTGCTCGACCGGGACGCCCTCGTCGCGGCCGGCACGGGCGGCGGCCCGGCGGCGGGCCTGCGCGCCGACGCGTTCGCGACCGCGCCCTCCGAGCCGGGGTACGCGCCGACCCTGACGGCCGACTCCCCGGCCCGCGCCCCCGATCCCGCGGAGGCGGCCCGCCTGCTGGCCGCCGCCGGGTACGTCCGCGGCTCCGACGGCCGCTGGTCGATCGACGGGCGGACCCTGCGCCTGCGCCTCGCCGCACCACCGCAGGCCGCGCCCTACGGCCGCCTGATCGCCACCCTCGCCAGCGAGCTCAACGCGGCGGGCATCGGCACCACCGTCGTCGCGGACTCCGGGGCGAACCCCTTCCCGCCCGGCCGCGGGCCGATCCCCTCGAGCACCGCCGCGACGCCCGCCACCCCGTCGACGCCGGGACCGCTCACGTCCTCGGCGCTCCCGGGCACGACGACCACCTCGCCCGCCGCGCCGCCGACGCCGACGACCACGACGACACCGCCCGCGCCGTCGGAGACGACCACGTCGGTGCCGCCGATCCCGAAGTCGACCTCGGACATGGTCGTCGCCGACGTCACGGTGCTCGCGCTGCCCGTCGGCGGGGACAAGATCGCCGACCTCGACTCGATCGTCGGCTGCCCCGGCCGCCAGGCCCCGACGACGTCGGGCGTCTCG
>NZ_JBVPVA010001157.1:0-1619 GCF_055612215.1 Actinomycetospora sp.
GACGGGGCGGTGCACACGCGGTAGGCGTAGTGGCGGCGGATCGCGGAGAAGCGCGCGTCGAACCCGTCGGCGGCGACGGTCACGGCGTGGACCCGGACGTCGGGCGGGAGCATCCGGGCGAGCCGGCGGACCAGGCCGTCGGGCACGGCGCCGTCGTCGAGCAGCGCGGTGCCTGCCGAGGGCACGTCGGCGTGGGCGACCTGCGCGTCCGCGTGCACGCCCGCGTCGGTGCGCCCGGCGACGGTCAGCGCGACGGGGCCGCGCGCCAGCGTCGAGAGGGTCTCCTCGAGCACCCCCTGCACGGTGCGCAGGCCGGGCTGGCGGGCCCACCCGGCGAAGTCGGTGCCGTCGTAGGCGAGGTCGAACCGCAGCCGCGTCGGAGACGCCCCCGGGTCACCCGCCTCCGCAGACACCGCGGGCCCGCCGTCGTGGTCGACGGCGGGCCCGGGGTCGTGCTCGGGGGTCGGTCCGGTCAGGACGTGCCCTCGGCGTCGTCGTCGGTCCCGAGACCGGCGCTCGACTCGGACTCCTCCGCCATCGCCTCGGGGACCTCGGTCTCCGCGGCGGCCTCGGCCTCGGGGACCTCCGGCTCGGTGTCCGTGCCCACGGCCTGCTCGGCCTCGGCGGCCTCGGTCGCGTCGTCGGACGGGGCGAGGTCGGAGGGGGTGTCCTCGACGTCGGAGGACCCCGACGTCTCCGAGGACTCCGACGACTCCGCCGCAGCGATCGTCGCGGCCGTGGCCGCGGCACCGCCGGCCGGGCCGCCGACCTCACGGTTGGCCGCCGACCGGGTGGCCGCCGACGCCTCGGTGGACGCCAGCTTCTCGTTGACCAGCTCGATGATGGCCATCGGGGCGTTGTCGCCCTTGCGCGGCAGCGTCTTGATGATCCGGGTGTAGCCGCCGGGCCGGTCGGCGAAGAACGGACCGATCTCGGCCATCAGGCGGTGCACGACGTCCTTGTCGCGGATCTGCTGGGAGATCTCGCGGCGATTGTGCAGGTCGCCCTTCTTCGCCTTCGTGATGAGGCGCTCGGCGTACGGGCGCAGGCGCTCGGCCTTGGCCCGCGTGGTGTGGATGCGCCCGTGCGTGAAGAGCGACGTGGCCAGGTTGGCCAGCATCAGCTTCTGGTGCGCGGGGGATCCGCCGAGGCGGGGGCCCTTGGTGGGCGTGGGCATGTCTCGCTCCTGGTCTCGTGACGCCTTTCCGGCCGGCCCGGGTACGGGCCGGCCGGGGGCAGCACGTCAGAGTGGGTGGTGTCAGACCTGCACGAGCAGCTAGAGCTGCTCGGTCTCGGCGAAGTCCTGGCCGCCGTCGTCGGTCCCGAAGGAACCGAACCCGCCGCCGTCGCCGTAGGACTCGTAGCCCTCGGACGGGTAGTCGGCGGCCGCGGCGCTCGGGTCGAACCCGGGCGGGCTGTCCTTGAGGGCCAGCCCCAGGCCCGCGAGCTTCATCTTGACCTCGTCGATGGACTTCGCGCCGAAGTTGCGGATGTCCAGCAGGTCGGCCTCCGACCGGCCGACGAGCTCGCCGACCGTGTGGATGCCCTCCCGCTTGAGGCAGTTGTAGGACCGGACCGTGAGGTCGAGGTCCTCGATGGGCATCGCGAACGCGGCGATC
>NZ_JBVPVA010001188.1:0-2421 GCF_055612215.1 Actinomycetospora sp.
GTTGAGCAGGTCGCCGAGCCCGGGCGGGGCGGCCGCGGTGATGCTGGACTGGATCTGGCCGAGCAGCGCCTGGTCGTTCGCCAGCACGAACGCCGCCGCCGCGAAGGCGATCATGAGCAGCGGCACCAGTGCCAGGATCGAGAAGTACGTGATGGCCGCGGCGTAGTGGTCCCCGTGCTTCTCGGTGTAGCGGGTGCCGGCGCGGACGAGGTGGTCGAGCCACGGGAAGCGGGCCCGGAGCTGTTCGAGCTTCGTCGGCTCCGCGGTGGTGGTACCGCCGGTCGTGTCGGCGGTGGTGGTCGTCATCGCGCGCTCGCCCCTCTCGTCCCCCCGGGCGCTCCCGGCGGGCGCTGGTCCCCGACCCACCTCCGACCGGCCGGGCGGGGGTGACGGAGGGGTAGCTACCCCGCGATACCGGCCGTCACGCTCGGTGCGTCCGGTAGGGCTCCGGGTCGAAGCGCGCGTTGCGCTCCCGGAAGGAGCGCGCCGAGCCCGGCCACAGCAGCGTCAGGCGGCCGCTGGCCTCGTCGAGGTACCAGCTCCGGCACCCGCCGGCGAGCCAGACGGTGTCGCGCGCGGCCGCGTCGACGTCCCGGACGTAGGCCCGCTCCGCGGCCGCCGAGACCTCCAGGGGCTCCCCGGCACGGGCGAGGTGGTCGAGCGCGCCGAGCACGTACTCGATCTGGGTCTCGATCATGTAGATCGCCGAGTTGTGGCCGAGGCTCGCGTTGGGCCCGTCGAGCACGAACATGTTGGGGAAGCCGTGCACGCTCGTCGAGGCGAAGGCGGTCATCCCGTCCGCCCAGTGCTCGGCGAGGGTGCCGCGCCGGCCGTGCACCCGGGGTGCGTAGGGCTGGCGGGCGGCGTGGAAGCCGGTGGCGAGCACGAGCGCGTCGAGGTCGTACCGCGCGCCGGACGCCGCCACGGCGGTCCGTCCCTCGACCCGCGCGAGCGCGGAGTCCTCGAGCGTCACGTCGTCGCGGGCCAGGGCCGGGTACAGCTCGTCGGAGAGCACGATGCGCTTGCACCCGATCTCGTAGCCCGGGGCGAGGCGGGCGCGCAGGTCGGGGTCGTCGATCTGGTCCCGCAGGTGGCGACGGGCGCGGGCGCGCAGCTCGTCGATGGCCGGGCGCACCCGGCGGCGGGCGTCGACGGCACGCTCGGCGTCGTCGAAGATCTCTTCCCGCAGCGCCCGGGCGGCCTCGGGGTGCTCGGCGAGGCGGCGGCGCTCGCCCGGTGAGTACGGGCGGTCCCCGCGCGGCACCACCCACGTCGGGGTGCGCTGGAAGACCACGAGCTCCGACGCCCGCTCGGCCAGCCGCGGGATGACCTGGGCCGCGGACGCCCCCGTGCCGACGACGCCGACGCGGGCCCCGTCCAGCGGGACGTCGTCGTCCCAGCGCGAGGTGTGCATGACCGGGCCCGGGAACCCGTCGAGGCCCTCGACGTCGGGGACCCGCGGCTCGGTGAGCCGGCCGGCGGCCAGGACGAGGACGCGCACCCACCAGGTGCCCGCGGCCGTCGTCACCTCCCAGCGGCCCTCGGCCGGGGACCAGCGGGCCCGCCACATCTCGGCGCCGTAGCGCACGTGCGGCGCGACGCCCTCCTCGACGGCGGCGCGGCGCAGGTAGTCGTGGATCTCCTCGCCGGGCGCGAACACCCGCGACCAGTCCGGCGCCGGACGGAACGAGTACGAGTACAGGTGGGACGGGACGTCGCACGAGACGCCGGGATAGCGGTTGTCGCGCCAGGTGCCGCCGACGTCGTCGGCCCGCTCGAGCACGACGAAGTCGCCGAAGCCGCGGCGGGCCAGCCGGATCGCCAGGCCCAGCCCGGCGAAGCCCGCGCCGACGATCGCGACGTCGGCCCTCACGGCGCCCGGCCCACCGTGCGGCGCCCCGCCGGGACCTCGTCATAGAGCGTGGTGCGCTGGCGGACCGGGCGGTCGAGCTCGCGGGCGATCGCGTCCACGTCGGCCGCCTGCAGGACGTGACCGGCCTCGGGGCCCGCCTCCGGGTCGAGGGCGCCGTCGAGCAGGAGCCCGCCGAGGTCGTCGGCGCCGCCACGGAGCACGTCGAGGACGACGGCCCGGTCGAGCTTCGGCCACGCGGCCTGGACGTGGTCGATCCGGCCGTGCAGCAGCAGGCGGGCGACGGCGTGCAGGGCCCGGGTCTCGCGCGGCGAGGCGCCCCGGACGCGGCCCACGAGGTGCTCGGGGACGTCGACCAGCGGCATCGCGATGAGCTCGGTGAACCCGCCGGTGCGGTCCTGGATCGCGGCGAGGGCCCGCAGGTGGGCGATCTGCTGGGCGGGGGTCTCGACGTGGCCGTAGACGATCGTCGCCGTCGAGCGCAGCCCCACCTCGTGGGCCGTGGTCACCAGTTCGATCCACGTCGTGGCGGGGATGTCGGTGCCGCCGGT
>NZ_JBVPVA010000015.1:0-10465 GCF_055612215.1 Actinomycetospora sp.
GCGAAAGGCACCTCCGACCGTCCGTGCGGCCGAAGGTGCCCTCTCGCCCACCTGCGGAGCTAGTCGCGGAAGTAGCTCAGCAGGCGCAGGATCTCGATGTAGAGCCAGACCAGCGTCGTCATGAACCCGAAGGCCAGGTACCAGGCGAACCGCGCGGGCACGCCGGCCTTGACGGCCTGGTCGGCCTGGTCGAAGTCGAGCAGCAGCATGAACGCGCCGATCGCGATGCAGACCAGGCTGAAGACGATCGCGAGCGTGCCGCCCGAGCGCAGCCCCAGGCCGTCCTGGGTGAAGAAGCCGACGACGAGGTTGGCGAGCATGAGCACGATGACGCCGATCGCGGCACCGATGACCATCTTGGTGAGGCGCGGCGTGACGCGGATGGCGCCGGTCTTGTAGACGACCAGCATCCCGATGAACACGCCGACCACGCCGAGGATGGCCTGGAAGCCGATGCCCGCGTACTGGTTGCTCGACGCCTCGAGCGCCCCCGTCAGCGCGCCCAGGGCCATGCCCTCGGCCACCGAGTAGGTGAGCACCAGCGCGGGGTTGGTGCTCTGCTTGAAGATGATGATCAGCGCGACGACCAGGCCGACGATGAACCCGACGATCCCCAGCAGGTAGAGCCCGCTGATCGCGACGAGCACGCCGACGGCGATGGCGAGGACGGCGTTCAGCGCGGTCTTCTGGACGACGTCGTCGACGGTCAGGGGTCGGTCGGCGGCACCCGCCGTCGGCCTCGCGCCTCCCGGCATGCCGCCGAAGCCGCCGCCGAGACCGGCCGGCGCGTCCCCGAACCGCGCATACCCGCCCGGCGACGTCGGCAGGTTGCGGAACGCCGGGTTGCTGCTCGTGCGCACTCGTCCTCCACTCTGGCCACGAGGGACGGTCACTCCTCGACCGTTCCCATCCTGCTCAACGCGCGAGACCCGGTCGAGGTTCCCCGCCGGGTAAAAACCTGTTTACCATGACGCGGGTCACGGAGCGGCCGACCCGGATGGGGCGCTCGGGTGTCGATGCGCGCGGGCGGGGAACCCTCTGCGCGATCGGAACCCGACGACCAGGAGGACACCGTGGCAGGGCTCGGCGACATGGTGAACAAGGCCAAGGAGTGGGCCGGGGACAACCCGGAGAAGGCCGACTCGTTCGTCGACAAGGGTGGCGACGCCCTCAAGGGCAAGTTCGCCGGCCACGACGAGCAGTTCGACCAGGCGGGCGACAAGGCCAAGGACTTCCTGCACGGCGGCGAGAACCCGCCGCCGCCGCAGGGTGAGCAGCCGCCTCCGCCGCCGCAGGGCGAGCAGCCGCCGCCCCCGCCGCAGTAGGACGCCTCACGCCTCCGGCCGGCGGGCCACCCGGGTCCGCCGGCCGACGCGTGTCGGGCGGGCCGCGCGGCGGTCAGTGCCCCAGCCGGATGGCCAGCAGCACGGCGTCGTCGCGCAGGCCGTCGGCGCCGAGGACGTCGAGCACCTTGTCGCAGAGCGCCCCGACGTCCTCGACGTCGGTCTCGGCGGCGAGGGTCCGCGCGAGCAGCTCGGTGCGCTCGTCCGGGTCGTTCCCCGGGCTCTCGATGAGGCCGTCGGTGTGCAGCACGAGCACGTCGCCTGGGCGGCACCGCACCTCGGTGCAGTCCCGCGTCGCGTCCCGCACGGCGCCGATCAGCGGCGAGAGGTTTCCGGTGAGGAGCTCGACGGTGCCGTCCCCGCGGCGCAGCAGCGGCGGCGGATGCCCGGCGTTGCAGTATCCGAGGACCCAGCCGTCGTCGTCGGTCGCCCGTTCGAGCCGCCCGAAGACCGCGGTCGCCATCGCCGCCATCCCCAGCCCCTGGACGAGGTCGTTGCACCGGGCGATGACGGCATCGGGCCCGAGGCCCTCCCAGGCGTAGGAGCGCAGCACACCGCGGAGCTCGCCCATCGCCGCCGCGGCCCGCAGGTCGTGGCCCACCACGTCGCCGACCGCGACCCCGACCGCGCCGTCGGGCAGCGGCAGCAGGTCGTACCAGTCGCCACCGACCTGCGCGCCGTCGGTGGCGGCGAGGTAGCGCGACGCCACGGTCAGGCCGGGGACCTCGGGCACCGCGGGCAGCAGGCTGCGCTGCAGGGTCTCCGCCGCGCCGTGCTCGCGCGCGTAGAGGCGGGCGTTGTCGACGGCGAGACCGGCGCGTGCGGCGAGGTCGCTCGCGAGGTAGAGGTCGCGCTGGGAGTAGCGCCGGCCGTAGGGCAGCTCGGTGCCGAGGGTCAGCGCGCCCAGCACCTGGCCGCGGGCCCGCAGCGGCACCACGATCGCCGAGCGCGGGCGCAACTGCTCGTAGAGCGCCATGAGGTCCGGCTCGCCGCGCAGCCCCTCCGGGCGCACGGGCAGCTCCGGCAGCAGCGACGGCGCCCCGCCGGCGAGCACCCGGTCGACCGGGTCGTCGCCGTCCTCGGTCGGGGTGATCCAGCGTCCGAGCGTGCCGACGGTCTCGGTCTTGGTGTCGTCGCGGTGGTTGACCGCCACCCGGTGCGACGACGTCGGGAGCCCGACCTCGTCGAGCAGGTCGACGCAGCAGTAGTCGGCCAGCGAGGGCACGACGATGCGGGCCAGTGCCCGCGCGGCCCCGCCGGCGTCCAGCGACGCCGTCATCGCCGCGGTCGAGTCGGTGAGCAGGCGCAGCTGCTCGCGGGTCTCCTCGGCCGCGGCGAGCGCCGCGCGGCGCTCGTTCTCGACCATGACCCGCTCGGTGACGTCGGCCTGGACGCCGACGAAGTTGACGACGTTGCCCGAGCCGTCGAACACCGGGGAGATCGAGACCTGGTTCCAGAAGGCGGTGCCGTCGCGCCGGTAGTTGAGCAGCACCTCGGTGATCGGCCGCTCGTCGGCCAGCGCGCTGCGGATGCGCGAGATCGACGTCGGGTCGGTGTTGGGGCCCTGCAGGAAGCGGCAGTTGCGGCCGAGGACCTCGTCGAGGTCGTACCCGGTGAGCCGCGTGAACGCCGGGTTCACCCAGACCAGCGGGTTCTGGTCGCGCGCGGGGTCGGAGATCGTGAACGACAGCTCGGTGGCGACGACCGCCCGGTCGCGCATCATCTCGAGGTGACGCTGCGCGCCGGCCCCGGAGAGCGCGAGGAACACCACCAGGGCGAGCCGGCGGCGCTCGTCGTCGTCGGCCTCCGAGAGCGGGAAGCCGGTGACCCAGAGCAGGCGCCCCTCGGCCTCCTCGCGCTCCTCCTCGGTGGCCTCCGAGCCGCGGCGGGCGGCGTCGGACACCGCGACCGGCTCCCCGGAGACCGGCATGCCCTGCGCGACGCGCGACAACGGCGAGGCGGTGTCGCGCATCGGGCGCCCGGACAGGTCGGTGAGCCCCGCGGCCTCGCTCCACGCGTCGATGTCGAGCGGGAGCTGCGCGCGGCCGCCGGTCAGTTCCTGCGCGGAGCCGTTGGCGTAGGTGACGGTGCCGGCGTCGAGGTCGATGAGGGCCACGGCCGCCGGCGCGGTGTGCAGCACCTGCGGGAGGTCGCCCCGGGAGACGTCGACCGTGACGGTGTCGCGCACGCGGGCCGCCTCGTCGGCCATGCCCCCGTCGGCCAGGGCGTCCCCGGGCCGGTGCGCCCCGTCGCCCTGCGCACTGTCGGTGCGTGTCCGGTCACCGTGCGCACCCCCGGCCCCCTCGACGCCGGCGTCCGACGCCGGCTCGTGCTCGTCCGGACGCGACGTCACCACCTCCACGCCGTCGCCGTTCACCCTCCCGGTCACCCGGTGAAGCCTAGCCACCGGAGCGGATGTCGGCCCGACACGCCACCGGACGGTGGGACGGCCACGGCCCGGGAACGGAACGCGGTCACACCAGGAAGACCTCACGCGGTCCCGGCGCCGACCCGTCCGGCAGCTCGAGCTCGTGCCGCACGCCCTCCGCGTCGGCGAGCGCGGCCCGGAACGCCTGACTGGCGGCGTGCTTGCGGGCGATCACCGTGTCGCTGAGCACGATCTGGCGGGCCCGCCGCCACGGCACCTCGTCCGAGTCGGGTCCCGCCCAGGTCCAGGCCCGGTCCAGCCAGCGCACGAGCCGGACGCGGTAGGCCGCCGTCACGATCTCCGCGGCGCGCCCGGCCGCCTCGTGGTCGTCGTCCCCGTCGCCGGACCACGGCGCGAGCACGCACAGCCCGGACCGGTCGTCGGCGAACCCGACGATCTCGCTGATGGCGCCGACGACATCGGCCTCGACCTCGGCGACGCCGCCGTCGGGCAGGCCGAGCCGGTGCCGGCGCACGACGGTGAGCCCGAGCGCGCGGTAGGCGGCCTCCGCCGCGGCCTCGTCGGGGTCGACGGCGTCCTCGCCGGGGCCGTCGGGGCCGTCCGGGTCGTCGTCGGCGCCCTCCAGGCCGTCGTCGAGCCGTCCGGCCAGGATGTCGTCGAGGGTGAACGTCCCGGGGGCGTCGTCCGCCCCGGGCAGCGGGCTGCCGGCGGGCGGCGTCGAGCAGGTGCGGGTGGGGCGTTCGGTGAGACTGAGGACGTCGACCTCGGCGTGGCGCGACGCGAGGCGGCGCAGCAGTCCCCCGGCCGCGCGGATCTCGTCGCGGGGGTGCGGGGCGACCACGACGATGCGCCGGCAGGCGCGCAGGGTGAGCGGGCGCAGCGACTCGAGCGCCTGCCACGGCGGGCGGAGGACGGGCACCTCCGGGCCGGGCGGGGGCAGCTCGCCCGCGCGTCGCGGACCGCCGTGCGCGGGCCGCGAGGCGTCGTCGGAGTCAGCCACTCTGCTCACCTCCCTGCGCCGGATTCTGACGCACACGTCTCCCCCGTTCGGAGCAGCGCGCGGGCAGGAACGCCGAACGGTCAGAGCCGGGACGCAAGCGGTCACACGACGTGCGACGCGCCTGGTGTCCGGGGTCGATCGTGGCCCGGTCGGGTGAGGAGCCGGCGTCGGCGAGCTCTCCGGGGAGTGACGGCCGCGTGAACGGGGGGCCGCGCCCCGGCGGACGGGCGGTGCCGCGGGGGATGCCACGGCGCGATCGAAGCCCGGTGCCCCCGGTGGGACTCGAACCCACACTGCGGCGATTTTAAGTCGCCTGCCTCTGCCGATTGGGCTACAGGGGCGTGCCCGCGAACCCTACTGCGTCAGGCCCGCCGCCCCCGCGGCCCGCGACAGGACCGCCTCGAGCATGGCGGGGGTGAGGCGACCGGTGAAGGTGTTCTGCTGGCTGACGTGGTAGCAGCCGAACACCTCCAGGGGCAGGCGGTCGTCACGCGGCTCGAGGGTGACGTGCGCGCCGTGCCCGAACGCGGGCCGCGGGCGCGGCACCACCCACCCGGCGTCGAGCACGGGCAGCAGGGCCTGCCAGCCCCAGCCGCCGAGGACGACGACGGCGCGGGCGTCGCCGAGCAGCGCGAGCTCCCGCTCCAGGAACGGCCGGCACGTGTCCCGCTCGCCGGGCGTCGGCTTGTTCGCGGGCGGCGCGCAGCGGACCGGCGCGACGAGGCGCACCCCGAAGACCTCCAGCCCGTCGCCGACGTGGGTCGCGGTGGGCTGCGAGGCGAGCCCGACGGCGTGCAGGGCGGCGTAGAGCACGTCGCCGCTGCGGTCGCCGGTGAACATCCGCCCGGTGCGGTTGCCCCCGTGGGCGGCAGGCGCGAGCCCGACGACGAGCAGCCGGGCGTCGGCGGGGCCGAACCCCGGCACCGGGCGGCCCCAGTAGGTCCAGTCGCGGTAGGCGGCGCGCTTCTCCCGGGCCACCTCCTCGCGCCACGCCACGAGCCGGGGGCACGCGCGGCAGTCGGCGATCTCGGCGTCGAGCGCGGACAGGGCGGCGCTCCCGGCCCGCCCGGCGTCGGCGGTCGTCACGCCTCCGGGTCCGGCTCGGGCGCGCGACCCCGCCCCCGGTCGCTCAGTCCCAGTGCGCACTCGCGGGCGATGCCGTCGAGGATGTCGTGCTCGGAGATGACCAGCTCGGTGATGCCGGCTCGTTCGGCGAGCTCGTCGGCGAGGACCCGGACGACGAGGGACCCGGCGCCGATGACGTCGACCCGCCCGGGGTGCATCGGGCCGAGGGCCGCCCGCTCGTCGCGCGGCATCGCCTCGAGGCGGCGGCAGGTGGCCCGGACGTCGTCGAGCCCGAGGCGGGCGAGGTGGATGCGCTCGGCGTCGTACGTGCGCAGGTCCATGGCGACCGCGGCGATGGTGGTGGCCGTGCCCGCGACCGCCACCCAGGTCTGGGCCTGCCCGACGTCGACCGTCTCGAAGGCCGCCGCGAGCGTGGCGCGCGTGAAGTCCTCGGCCTCGCGGACCTGCGCGTCGGTCGGCGGGTCGTCGTGCAGGAACTTCTCGGCCAGGCGCACGCAGCCGACGTTCGACGAGTACGCCGCCGCGACGTCGGCGGTGACCGCGTCCCAGGTGCCGGTGACGAGCTCGGTCGAGCCGCCCCCGACGTCGGCGACGACGAAGGGGCCCTCGTCCGGGTCGAGGTCGGCGACGGCCCCGGCGAAGGACAGGCGCGCCTCCTCGTCGCCGGTGATCACCTCGGCCTCGACGCCGAGGATCTCGCGGACCATCCCGAAGAACTCGTCGCGGTTCTCCGCGTCGCGGGTGGCGGAGGTGGCACAGAGGCGCACCGTCGTCGTCGACGTCCGGCGCAGCATCTCGCCGTAGGCGTAGAGCGCCTCGCGGGTGCGTTCGAGCGATTCCGGGGCCAGCCGGTGGGTGGCGTCGACGCCCTGCCCGAGGCGGTTGACCCGCATCTCGCGGTGCACGTCGCGCAGCCACTGCGAGCCGTCCTCCCGGACGGTGACGTCGGCGACGAGCAGCCGGATCGAGTTGGTCCCGCAGTCGATGGCCGCGACGCGCGGCATGGGCACTCCCTGACGTCGTGGCGGCGGAGGCTGGTCGCGCCCGGAACGCTAGCAAGGCGGGCGCTCCCGCGCGGGGGACCGGTCACCGGGCCGGCGTCACGACCCGGCGGGGCTCTCCACGCACGGCCCGGCGGCCCACCACTCGGGCAGCAGCGCGAGGGTCTCGTCGCCGACCGGGTTCACCCCGGGGCCGACGGCGAGGGTGTGCGCGACGTGCACGTGCAGGCACTTCACGCGGTCCGGCATGCCGCCGGCGCTGACCTCGGTGCCCAGCGGCTCGATCGCGTCGCGCTCGGCGAGGTAGGCGCGGTGGGCGGCCTCGTAGGCGGCGGCGAAGTCCGGGTCGGTCGCCAGCCGCTCGGTCTGGGTCCGCATCAGCCCCTCGGCCTCCAGCGTGCCGATCCGGGAGGTGAGCCGGGGGCAGGTCGCGTAGTACAGGGTCGGGAACGGCGTGCCGTCCTCGAGGCGCGGCGCGGTCTGCACCGTCGACGGCAGTCCGCACGGGCAGCGGTGCGCGACCGCGCGCAGCCCGCGGGGCGCCCGCCCGATCTGGGCCCCGACGGCCTCGCGGTCGCCCTCGCGCAGCGGCTCGACCATGGGGACGTCAGCAGTCACCGCGGGGTGCCGAGGGTGCCGCGGGCCACGCGGGTGTACCAGGGCAGGTCGGCCTCCGACGGCGCCAGCGCGGCGCCGGTGTCCGCCACGTGCCCGTTCGCCGCGTCGCCGGGCAGCTCCACGCGGTAGGGCGTCTCGCCGGGACGGGCGTACCCGAGGCGCGCGCGGGCCAGCGCCTCGACGTGGGCCGGGTCGTCCATCGCGGAGCGCTCGGCCCGCAGCGAGGCGGCCTCGGCGTCGAGGTGGCGCTGCTGCTCGGCGACCGCCGCCAGCTCGTGGCGCTGGGAGACGTAGTTGCGCAGCGGCACCGCGACCGTGAGCGCCAGGGCGCAGACGACGACGGCGAGCAGGGCCGCCCGCCGCGCGGTGGACAGCCCGAGGGCCCCTCGCGTGGCCCGGGCCGCGCGGGCGGCCGCCTGCGCCGCGGCGGGCGCACCGGCGCCGCGGCGCTGCGAGAGCGGGTGACGACGCAGCGCGGTGCGCTGGGCATCGCGCCGCGGACCCTGGCGGGCCCGGACGCGGGTGCGCGGACGCGAGGGTGCCGCCGTCGTCGTGGCGCCCGGAGCGACGGCGGTGGCGGCGGTCGTCGTGCCCGGGGCGGCGGCACCCGCCGTGGTACCCGCACCCGCCGTCGTCCCCGCACCCGTCGTCGCGCGAGCCCCGCCCGACCGGCGGCGCGGGGCCGGGTCGGGCGGTGACGGGCGGGGCCGGGTCGGCACGGTCTCGGGTCCCTCCGGGTCCTTCGGTCAGCTCTCCGGGTCGAAGCGCGGGAAGGCGAGGTCGCCGGCGTAGCGCGCGGCGTCGCCGAGGGCCTCCTCGATGCGCAGCAGCTGGTTGTACTTCGCCACGCGCTCCGAGCGCGCCGGGGCGCCGGTCTTGATCTGGCCGCAGTTCGTGGCGACGGCGAGGTCGGCGATCGTCGTGTCCTCGGTCTCGCCGGAGCGGTGGCTCATCATGCAGCGGTAGCCGTACTGCTGCGCGAGGCTCATCGCGTCGAGGGTCTCCGAGAGCGTCCCGATCTGGTTGACCTTGACGAGCAGGGCGTTCGCGGCGCGCCGCTCGATGCCCTCCTCGAGCCGCTCGATGTTGGTGACGAAGAGGTCGTCGCCGACGATCTGGACGCGGTCGCCGATGTCGGCGGTGAGCCGGCTCCAGCCCTCCCAGTCGTTCTCCCCGAGGGGGTCCTCGATCGAGACCAGCGGGTACGCGTCGAGCAGCTCGCCGTAGTAGGAGCTCATCTGCGCAGCGCTGCGCTTCTGGCCCTCGAAGGTGTAGGTGCCGTCGGAGAAGAGCTCGCTCGCGGCCACGTCGAGCGCGAGGACGACGTCGCGCCCCAGCGTGAGCCCGGCCTGGCCGACCGCGCTCGAGATGAGGTCCAGCGCCTCGCGGTTGTTCGGCAGCGACGGCGCGAACCCGCCCTCGTCGCCCAGCCCCGTCGACAGGCCGTTCTTCTTGAGCACCGCCTTGAGCGCCTGGTACACCTCGGCGCCCCAGCGCAGGGCCTCGCGGAAGGTGTCCGCACCGATCGGGGCGATCATGAACTCCTGGACGTCGACGCCGGAGTCGGCGTGGGCGCCGCCGTTGAGGATGTTCATCATCGGCACCGGGAGCACGTGCGCATTCGGGCCGCCGATGTAGCGGAAGAGGTCCAGCTCGGCCGACTCCGCCGCCGCACGCGCGACCGCGAGACTCACCCCGAGCAGCGCGTTCGCGCCGAGCCGCGACTTGTCGGGAGTGCCGTCGAGGTCGATCAGCTTCTGGTCGACCACCCGCTGCTCGGTGGCGTCCATCCCGACGAGGCCGGGCCCGATCTCGTCGAGCACCCCGCCGACGGCCTTCTCGACGCCCTTGCCGAGGTACCGGCTCCGGTCGCCGTCCCGGAGCTCGACGGCCTCGTGCTCACCGGTGCTCGCGCCCGAGGGGACCGCGGCGCGGGTGAGGGTGCCGTCGTCGAGCGCCACCTCCACCTCCACCGTCGGGGTCCCCCGGGAGTCCAGGATCTCCCGGGCGCCGACCTGCTCGATGACCGCCACGGATCGGCCTCCTCCTGCTCGCGACTGTTGCTGACTGCGCTCGGATCGGGGCGGATGCTATCTGCCGCGACCACGGGACGGGGTGAGGCACGGCGTGGGCCACGTCGCCCTGCGTACCGGCCCGGCCACCCGGGTGGCTGACACGGTCCGGTCTCGCGTCGCACGCGCCGGGGACCTACCGTGCGGGAATGTCGTCGTCGCGGGGATCGGAACGGGACGGGGCCGGACCCGGCGGCGGTGTGCCGTCCGTGGGTCCGGGCGACGCGCCGGACCCCGGGCCGCCCGGCGGCGGCATGGTGACGGCGTTCCGCCGGGCCGAGCAGCTCCTCGAGCACCGGCGCCCGCTGGACGCGCTGAAGGCCCTCGCGCCGCTGCTCGAGGCGGAGTCCGACGCGGCCTCGGTCCACCTGCTCGCGGCGCGCGCCTACCTGGCGTCGGCCCAGTTCCGCCGCGCCGAGGCCGCGTTCCTCCGGGTGCTGGAGATCGACCCCGCGGACCACTACGCCCGCTTCGCCCTCGGCCGCACGTTGCAGCGGCAGTCGCGGCTGGAGGAGGCCCGCGCCCAGCTCCGCATGGCCGCCGCGATGACCCCGCGCCCCGAGTACCAGGAGGCGCTGGGCGAGGTCAGCGCCTCGATCGCGGTGCGGCGGGGGGCCTGAGGGGGCTGCCCGGCGGCCGGCTCCGCGGTCCGGCTCCGCGAGGGAGTCACTGCATGGCGAGCGGATCTCCGCCGGGCGTGTGGCGACTCCCTGATCATGCTCCGCCGGGGCTCACGTGATCTTGCGGAGGATCCGGGCGGCGAGCGCGTCGGCGAGCCGCGGGTCGAGCACCTGGGCGGCCCCGATGCGGATGATCTCCCACCCGGCGTCGTCCAGGGCCGCGTCGCGCAGCTGGTCGCGGTTCTGGCCGGTGATCGTCCGGTGCTCGGGGCCGTCGTACTCCACTCCGACCTTGCGCCGGCCCGCCGGCACGTCCGGCCAGCCGAGGTCGAGCCA
>NZ_JBVPVA010000066.1:0-1498 GCF_055612215.1 Actinomycetospora sp.
CGACCGTCTGCGAGCCCGGCCGCGTCGCTCGCCGGGAGCACCTCCACGAGGTGCAGCTCGGCGTCCCGACGGGCCGCTTCCGTGGCTGCCCACGTCACCGCGGCCAGGGCGCTGGAGGTCCCGTCGACCCCGACGACCACCGGACCCGCGCGCCGGGAGGCGGGCCCTCCGCCGATGTCCGCATCCGTCATCGTGTCCCACCTCCGCTGCGTCGCGTTCCGTCGAGGATGGCCCCCGGAGACGGGCGCGAGCCAGGATTCGACGAAGATTTTCGACGCAGTTCCGAGAAACCGCCATGATCCGGCCGTGCCGGGGTCCAGCCGTAGGGGTCGCTCGGAATTCTCCTGTTCGCGACGGAAGCGTCCTCTGCGCTCCCGGGGCGGGGGACGACCTGTCATGCGTCCCTGACCTCGGTCTCGATGTCGTCGTAGAGCCGAACGGCGGCCAACCGGCCTCCGACGTCCCGCTCGCACACCATGAGCCCGGCCTCGGGCGACCGATCCCGATCGCCCCACCGCACGCAGTTGTACTCGAGGGCGCAGCGCGGGCCGTCGTCGGTCGTCGCGCAGTACTCGAGCTGGACACTGCCGTCGCCGGCGAAGCACCGGTCGAAGTACTGGCGGAGCGCGACGACCCCGCGATGGGTGAACTCGGGGGAGTCCGGCTCGCGGAGGTACCCCGCCGGTGCGAACGCGCCCGCGGCCGCCTCGGCGTCCCCGGCGGTCAGTGCCGTGAGATAGCCGCCGACGACGCCTCCCGGACGCTCCTGGCCCGCCGCGAGCACCGGAGGACGGAGGTGATGTCTCCCGGTGACCGGTCGCTGACTGCAGTAGGTACGGAACTCGACCGAACGGTCGTCGACGGCCTCGGCGACGACCGCCACCGGCCACGCGATCTCCCGTCCGTCCTCGGTGAGATGCGCCAGCAGTTCCAGCACCGCCCGGTCGCCGGCCGCGGTGGTGGCGACGACCTCGGTGCGGGCGTGCAGCCCGGCCAACCACTCGCCGTTCCTGCGCACGAACTGCTTGACCTCCCGGTGTCCGCGGATCGTCCCCCGCGGGTCGTGGATGACCACCTCGCCGGGCCAGGTGGTCTCGAGGTCACGGGCGTCGCGTCGTACGAGCGCGGTCACGTACGCACCGGGGGGATCGGCCCGGTCGTCGGCGCGGGTCTGCCGGCGCGCGAGCTCGGCGGCGTTGAGGAAGTCGGGGAACCACGGCATCGGGTCTCCTCACGGGACGTGGGTCTCGGCGGTCCACGCGCGGGCGGGCTGGGTATGCAGGGCCCAGTAGGTCTCGGCGATGCGGTCGGGATCGAGCGCCCCGCCGCGGGAGACGGCGCCGCCGATCGTGACCCCGGTGACGTGCACGCCGTCGGGGGCGAGCTCGTCGTGCAGCAGCGACACCGCCGCGCGCAGACCGGCCTTCCCGAGCGACAACGTGGCGTAGCGGAGCTCCGGGACCACCCCCGGATGTCCGCCGGTGGCGAGGAAGGTGCC
>NZ_JBVPVA010000083.1:0-8858 GCF_055612215.1 Actinomycetospora sp.
TCCCCGTCGGCGACCCCCCGGCGCTCACCGCGGCGCTGGACAAGCTGCTCTCGGACGACGAGGTCCGGGTGCACATCGGCGCCCGGGCGCGCGAGAGCGTGCGCACCTTCGGCGCCGACGCCTGGGCCGACCGGCTCGTGACCCTCTACCGGGAGCTGCTCCAGCGCTCCTCCAGCTGACCACGCCGACGACAAGGAAGGGCTCCCCATGGCCGACCGGAGCGAGCACGGCACCGTGCTGACCTACGACCCGATCGAGTTCCCGTTCTCGACGGTCGTCGCGAAGATCCTGGACACTCCCGACCTCGAGAAGATCCACGAGCTCGGGCGGCGCGCCGACGTCGACAACCACGACCAGGACTCCGACGACCACTCGCTCTTCTACCGCGAGTACGACCAGGTGCGGGACCTCTACGACCGCTTCCTCGTGGAGTGGATCCTCCCGCAGTACGGCGAGGACCTCGCGGTGCAGCGCGTGCCCACCTTCCGCGTGCACCGGCCCGGCAGCGTGGCCGTGAGCGAGTTCCACAAGGACTCCGACTACAACCACCAGCCGGCCACGCTGAACTACTGGCTGCCGCTGACCCGCGCCTACGGCACGAACTCGATGTGGATCGAGGACTCGCCGGGCAGCGACACCTACTCGCCGGCCGTCGTCGGGCCGGGCGAGGTGTTCCGGTTCGACGCGGTGAACAACCGCCACGGCAACTACGCCAACGACACCGACACCTCGCGCGTGAGCTTCGACTTCCGGGCCATCCCGCTGCGCCTGTTCGTCGACGAGGGCAAGTCCACGGTCAACGCCAAGCGCCGCATGGACCTCTCGGGGTACTACCGGAAGCTCGACGCGGACGGGACCTTCGGCAGCTGACCGAACCTCCCGCTCCCGGTGGCACGAGCCGCGCCACCGGGAGCGGTTGCGTCAGGCCGCGGGGTGGGCCTGCCGGGCCGACCGGGGGGCTCCGTGGCGACGGCGGACGTCCGCGATGACGTCCGCGAGGTGCCGCGCCTGGGTGGCGGTGGTGAAGCCGTCCTCGACGCGGCGGCGCCCGGCGGCGCCCATGGCGTCGGCACGGTCGGGGTCGCCGACGAGTTCGGCGATCGCGTCGGCCATGGCCGCGGTGTCCCCGGCGGGGACGACGAGGCCGTCGACGCCGTCCGCGAGGTAGTCGGCGAGCCCCTCGCTGGCGGTGACGACGTAGGGACGGCCGCAGGCCATCGCCTCGAGGATCACGGACATGCCGGAGCCGTGCAGGTTGGGGTGGGTGGCGACGGCGACCACCGCGGCATGGCCGTAGAAGGCAGGCCGTCGCGCCCCGAGATGGGTGCGGTGCACCACGCCGAGGTCCTCGGGCAGCCGGACGTCGAGGTGGGTCGCCACCTCGACACGGGTGCCGCCGCGCCGGGAGCGCACGGCCGCGACCGCGTCGATGAGGGTGGCGTGGTCGCGGTGCGGGTCGTCGCCGACGCTGACCACGAGATCCCGGTCGACCTCGACGAGGCCGGGCCGGAAGAAGGAGGCGTCGATCCCGAAGGGCACGAAGTAGACCCGGTCGGGATCCAGACCCCACGTGTCGACCAGCGGGGCCATCATGCACTCGGACTGCACGAACACGCCGTCCGCGCGACGCAGCGCATGACCCGCGCGACGCAGGAGCGAGTCCGGGAAGCGCTGCGGGTCCGAGAGCATCTGCACCCCGGTGAGCACCGGCGGGTGTCCCGGCCACCGGGCCAGCTCCGCCGCCGGGATACCGGTGAACTCGTCCCAGCACACGACGACGTCGGTGCCCCGCCGCACCCGGCCGGGCAGGGACAGCACGGCCTCGCCCCACTCGACCCCGTAGCTGCGTTCGCGCAGCCGTCGGAGGACCTTCTCCCGGAGCCCGCGGGGAACGGCGGGGCGGAAGTCCACGTCGACGCCGTAGTCGGCCAGCTCGTCGAGCCCGAACGGGTACCGGTGGGGGACCTCCCCGGCGTCGTGGCGCTGCGGCCACGCGTGCGCGTCCAGGTGGTGCACCAGCTCGATCCGAGCCTTGATCCGTCGGTCGTCCGCCATGCTCGCCAATCCCCTCACAACGTCACCAGCTCGGCGGCGAGCCGGCCGGCCTGCACGTCCGTGTCGTAGTGCTCCACCACGCGGCGCCTGCCGGCACTCCCCATCTCCGCGGCGCGCTGCGGATCGGTCAGCAACGAGTGCACGCACTCCGCCAACGCCGCCTCGTCCCCGACCGGGTACACCAGCCCCGTCTCCCCCGGCACCACGTACTCCGCCAGCCCCGGGGTGTCGGGGACGACGACGGGTCGCCCGCACGCCATGCCCTCCAACGTCACGGTCAGCCCGGACGCGTGCACGTTGGGCCGGGTCGCCACCGCCACGACCTGTGCGCGCCCGTACAGCGCCCGCACCTGGCCCTCGTGGAACCCGCGACGCACGGCGCCCAGCGACGCGGGGAGGTGCACGGGCAACCGGGTGGCGATCTCCAGCCGCGCGTCCGTCACGCGCTCCTGCACCGACCGCATCGCGGCGGCGAGCAGGGCGTGGTCGCGGTGGCGGTCGTTGCCGGCACTGACCACGAGGCCCGGCTCCGGCGAGGTGCCCGCCGGGGCGAAGAACTCGGTGTCGACCCCGAGCGGGATGTGGTGTGCCCGAGCCCTCGACACGCCCCATTCGGACACGAGCAACGGCACCATCGCCGACGACGACGCCCACACCAGACCGGCACGCGGCAGCACCCGCCGCGCCAGCCGTGCCATGAACGTGCTCGTCGGCTCGGGGTCGGTCAGCCACACCACGCCCGTCGCCACCGGGCGGTGCCCCACCACGCCCTCCCGCGCCAGTGCGGGCAGCCCCGTCCGTTCGTCCCAGCACAGCACGGCGTCCGCGCCGTCGCGGGCCGCCAGGGCCGCCGCCGCGTTCCAGCACTCCAGCCCGCCGGTGCGGTGCCGCAACGACCGTCCGACCCGCTCCGCGATCCTTCCGCGGCGCGGCGCACGGAACCGCACGTCGATGCCGTGGTGGGCGAGCTTGTCCAACCCGTACGGCCACCGGTCGGGGACCTCGCCGTCGGCGTGCCGCGTCGAGTGGACGACCGGGTCCAGGTCGTGCGCCAGCTCCAACCGGACCCGCGTCGCCACCGATCGTTCGGGGGCCGCGGCACGGTGCGCCGGGTGCGAGTCGCTCGGCTCAGTCGCCACGGGATCGACTCGGGAACGCACCTGCGGGCACCGGCTCACTCCTGCTTCGCAATCGGAAAGTCTTCCCATCGACACCGTCATCGACCCTAACGGGATCGTCACCCGGTCCGGTCGGCGCCCCCGGAGCCGAGGACCTCGTCGTGGGCGTCCCCGCCGGAACACCGGACCGGGATCAGTGCCGGCGGGGCGGGGCCACCATGTCGTCCACTCCCCGGGTCGCGCGCCAGCCGAGGACCGTCGCGATCCGCGACGCGTCCGCGACGACGCGGGCCGGGTCACCCGGGCGACGCGGCGCGATCCGGTGGGGCACGGGGCGGCCCTGCACCCGCTCGACGGCGGCCACGACCTGGAGCACGCTGGTGGGCTCGTTGCGCCCGACGTTGAGCGCGCCCGGCGAGGGCGCGGCGTCGTCGAGGAGGACCCGGGCGGCGGCCACGTGGGCCTCGGCGAGGTCCTCGACGTGCACGTAGTCGCGCAGGCAGGTCCCGTCCGGGGTCGGCCAGTCGTCGCCGTAGACGCTCAGCGGCTCGCCGGTCTCCGCCGCGCGCAGCACCAGGGGCAGCAGGTTCGTCGCGCCCCGGTCGGCGAGCTCCGGGGACGCCGCCCCCGCCACGTTGAAGTAGCGCAGCGCGGCCCAGCGCAGGCCGGCGGCCTCGGCGTGGCGGCGCGCCGCCCACTCCCCCGCGAGCTTGGTCTCGCCGTAGGGGCTCGTCGGCAGCGTCGGCTGGTCCTCGGCGACCGGCTCCGCGCCCGTCTCGCCGTACACCGCGGCGCTGGAGGAGTAGAGGACGCGACCGATCCCCGCCGCCGTCGCCGCCCGCAGCATCGCGACGGTGCCGCCGACGTTCTGCTCGTAGTAGTGCAGCGGCATCGCGACCGACTCGGGCACCGACTTCTTCGCGGCCAGGTGCACCACCCCGTCGACCCGGCGTCGGGCGACGAGCCCGGTGAGCACCGCGGGCAGGTCCGGGTCGAGCAGGCTCGTGCGCAGCAGCTCGACGTCGTCGGGCAGGCGCTCCGGGCGGCCGGTGGACAGGTCGTCCAGGACCACGGCATCGTGACCCGCCGCGCGCAGGGCCCGCAGCACGTGGGCGCCGATGTAGCCGGCCCCGCCGGTCAGCAGCCAGGTGCTCACCGGGCGGACCCTAGCCAGCCGCCGCGGCCACCCGTCGGGGCGCCCCCGTCGCCGACGTCGTCCGTCCGCCCACGAGTAGCATCCGAAACGATGAGCACCCGGTCCACCGCGATCGCGCGTGGCGTCGTCATCCAGGTGCTGGCGAAGTTCTCGGCCCTCCCGCTCTCGATGGTGACGATCGGCATCGCGACCCGCTACCTCGGATCCAACGGCTACGGCGTGATGGCCACCGCCGTCGTCTTCGCGCAGTCGTTCGAGGCGTTCACCGAGCTCGGGGTGGGCACGATCGTCGTCCGCCGGGTGACCGGCCACGGGGGCAACCTCGAGCGGCTCGTGGGGATGAACGTCTCGTTCTCCACGCTGTACGCCCTGCCCCTCGCGATCGTCGCGGGCGTCGCCGGCGTCGGCGTCTACTGGGGCGACCCGATCCAGCAGGGCGCGGTGCTCGTCCTCGCCATCGGACTGATCTTCACGACGATCTCGAGCTGCTACGAGCCGGTCTTCGACATCAAGGTCCGGTACTCCTCGGCGGCGTCGGCGGAGTTCCTCTCGCGGGTGCTGACGCTGTCCTCGGCCGCGTCCGTCGCCTACTTCGACCTCGGCCTGCTGGCGATGTGCGCCGTGCAGATCCTCCCGCAGGCGCTGCGGCTGGTCATCCAGTGGTGGGGCGCGCGGCGGCTCACCGACATCCGCTGGGTGGTCGACTGGCGGGCGATGGGGGGCCTGCTCAAGGAGGCCTTCCCGCTCACCCTCATCTCGATCATCGCGGTGCTGTACTGGCGGGCGGACGGCCTGATCCTCTCGATCCTGGCCCCCCCGGAACAGGTCTCCGGGTACTACACCGCGTTGCAGATCGCGTTCACGCTGACGCTGATCTCGTCGGTGTTCGAGAGCTCCGTGCTGTCCACGATCAACGAGACGTTCAACACCGATCGTCCCCGCTTCGCCCGCGCCGTCGACCAGGGCTATCGGTTCCTCCTGCTCGTCGGCTTCCCGATCGCGGTCATCGGCTGGCCGCTCGCGCACCGCATGGCCGACCTGGTCGGCGGCAAGGACGGCGTCGGTGCCTTCGCCGGGCCCCCGCTGCAGTTCTTCTTCATCGCCGTCGCGATGACGTTCCTCTCGGCGATCGTCTCCGACGGGCTCATCGCCGCGCGCGAACAGCGCTACCTGACGACGATGTCGACGATCAACCTCGTCGTGAACTGCGTCGGGAACATCATCCTCGTGCCCCTCCTCGGGGCGGTGGCCTGCGGGATCATGCTGCTGGTCACCGAGACGATCGGCGTCACCATGTCGCAGTGGCGGCTGCGCCGCCACGGCGTCCACCCGCTGCCGTTCGGCTACCTGTTGCGGCTCGTGCCCGCCGGCGCGCTCGCGCTCGGCGCCATCTGGCTCACCGAGGACCTGCCGCTGATCGTGCCGCTGGCCGCCGGCGGGATCGCCTACTTCGGGGGCGCGCTGCTCGTCGGCGCGATACCGGCGAGCATGCGGACCGCCCTGCTGGGCGCGCTGCGCCCGCGCAGCCTCGACCGCCTGGAGGCCGAGGCCGCCCGGGCCGGCGAGCAGGAGGGCCTCGGGGTCGCCCCCTCGGGACCGGTCGTCGGCCCCTTCGTCGACCCGGACGGCGTGCCGACCGGGCTGGACGCCGACACGACCGTGCTCCCGGAGACCGCTCGGGTCCCCGGCAGCCGCGCGGCCGCGGACGCCCTCGACGCCGAGACCACCCAGCTGAAGCCGGCCGCGATGGCGGCGTCCGGCCGGAACGGCGGGCGTCGCGACCCGTCCGGGAACTCCGACGTCACCGACCTGCCGACGATGGAGCTCGACCTGGCCGCCCTGCAGACGATCCGGATGCGCCAGCAGGGCAAGTACGTCGACCTGCGGGTCATCCGCCGGCGGTGACGCGCGGGGGCGGTCCCGGGGGATTTCGTCGCCCGTGCCACCATTCGGCCGCGCCGGGCCCGGTGGGGCGCCGGTACCGGCGGGCACGACGCCCCGCGGGGAGATCGGGAGCGTGCGAATGAGGATCCTCTGGCTGTCGCCCTGGCTGCGGACGCTCACCCGGGTCCAGGTCGACGCACTGGCCGACGCCGGTCACGCCACGCTCGTGGTCACCACCGACCAGCACTACGAGAAGGTCGTCGCGCGCCCCGACGAGCGCGTCCTCGACCCGGCGATCAAGGACCCCCGCACCCTGCCCCCGCTCGCGCGCGTGACGGCCGAGGCACGGCGCTTCGCCCCCGACGTCGTCGTGTCCGAGCTCATGCACGATCCGCGCTGGCTGCCGATGACGCGGCTCGCCCCGCTCGTCCACGTCGTCCACGACGACCGCCCGCACGACGCCAGCGAGGAGCGCCCCTGGCACCGCCGCGCGGTACTCGACCACCAGACGCGCACGGCCGCCGCCGTGGTCGCTCCGAGCGCCCACGTGGCGGCGGTGCTCTCGGCCCGCTTCGGGCGCCGGGTCGACGTCGTCCCGCTGACCTCCGACGTGCCCGAGGCGGACCTGCCTCCCGTCCCGGTGCCGGCCGCCCAGCGGCGCGACGTGGTGCTGCTCGGCCGGATGTCGCCCTACAAGAACGTGGCGGTGGCGCTGCGGGCGTGGGCCCGCCACACCGCGTCCCCGGCGTACGCCGGGGACCGGCTGCTCCTGCTCGGCAACGGCCCGCTGGACCGCGTGGAGCTGCCCGAGCACGTCGAGTGGCGTCGGGAGCACTTCGCCTACGCCGACGTGCTGCCCGTGCTCGCGCGGGCCAAGGCCTCGCTCGCCCACTACCGGCTGGCCACCCAGAGCGGGGTCCAGGTGCTCTCGATGCAGCTCGGGGTGCCGACGGTCGTGTCCGACTCCGGCGGTCTCCCCGAGTTCGCCGCGCCGGACCTGCCGCCCCTCGGGATCGACGACGTCGACGGCCTCGCGGGGCTGCTCGGCAGGCTGGCGGACCCGGGGACGGCCGCGGCGCTGGGGGCGGGGGCCCGGGAGCACTACGAGCGCCACTTCTCCGCCGACCGCGCGGCCGTGGCGTGGTCCGGGGTGTTCCAGCGGCTGGCGGCGGAGCGCCTCGGCGCCTGATCGGACACGTCCGCCCGGCCACCGGAGGCGGTGGCCGGGCGGAGCGGGAGCACTCGGCGAGCGGGACGACTGGGCGAGCGGGACGACTCAGTTGTCGCGGGAGCCGCGATCGGTCTCGGTCGCCGCGGAGGACCCGACGCGGTTGGGCGCGCCGTTCGTGCGCGGACGCGGCGTGGGGCTCGGCCCGCCCTTGCGGCGCATGTCCACGGCGACGGTGTCGGCGTCGAGGCCGGCCGGCCGCGCGGCCGGCGTCGGCCCGCCCTTTGCGGCCGGGGTCACCGCGGGGGTGCCCTTGGGCTTGATCGACACCGGCTTCCCCGGGGCGGGTCGGCGCGGGGTCATCGAGGACGTCCCGGTCGTGCCGACGGTGGTCGTCGGGGCGTCGGAGGACGGACCGGGACCGGGCTTCGCCGCGGGCGAGGGCGAGCCGGCTGCGGGCTTCGCCGACGGCATCGGGCCGCTGCCGCGGGAACCGTTCTGGCCCTGCGCGTTCTGGCCCTGCGCGTTCTGGCCCTGCGCGTTCTGGCCCTGCGCGGTCTGGCCCTGCGGAGTCGGGCCCTGCGCGTTCTGGCCCGACTTCGGACCGGGGGTCCCGTTCGCCGCTGTGGACCCGTTCGTCCCGCCCGACCCCCGTGACGCGGCCGTGGCACCCGCCGCAGCACCCGCTGCCGCGGGCTTCGCCCCCGACGATGGCGAGGCGTCCTTGCCGGGCGCACCCGACGAGCCGGGCGCACCCGACCCGGAGCCGCCGCCCGCGGGGCCCGAGCCGCCGACGCCGGGCGACGGGCGCCCGTTCTGACCGGCGGGCGACGGAGAGGGCTTGGCGGGGCCCGAGCCGGACGACTGCGGCCCGGAGCGGCCGGGGCCGCCCGGCTGGCCCGGCGAGGCCGGCTGGCCCGGCGAGCCCGCAGCACCACCGGGGGCGGTGCCTCCGACTCCGGGCTTCGGCGACGGCCCGGACGACTTCTGGCCGCCCTGCTGCCCCTGCTGCTGCGGCCCCTTCGGGGGCGTCGAGGCCGGGCCCTTCGCGGCGGCACCAGCTGCGGCGGCCGCCGCGGCGGCACCGGCAGCACCAGCGACACCGGCGTCCTTGCTCCCGCTCGAGCCGGGCTTCCCGCCGCCCTGACCGGGGCCGGCGGCTGCGGGCTGACCCGCCGCCGGTCCGGAGCCGGCGCCCTGGCTCGCGGGACCCTGGCTCCCGGGACCCTGGCCCCCGGAGCCCTGCGGGCCCGAGCGTTGCGCCGCGGGCTTCTGTGCGTCGGAGCCCTGACCACTCGAGCCCTTGGCCCCGGACCCGGACGGGCCCTTCGCTCCGGCCGAGCCCGCCGCGGCACCCGCCGCGCCGGCCGCGGCGGCGGCCCCTCCGGGGGCGCCCTCGCCGTCCCGGGACACGCGCTGCGTCGCCTCCGCCGACCCCGGCCCACCGGCGCTGCCCTTCAGCGGACCGATGGCCACC
>NZ_JBVPVA010000097.1:0-9217 GCF_055612215.1 Actinomycetospora sp.
GCGCACCGCTTCGAGGTGATCGACCACGCGCTCGCGCCCATGCCGGCGGGCCCCGAGCGGGAGGCGCTCGCGCTCGCGCTGGCCGTGGTGATCAGCGCCGAGTCGCTGTTCACGCTGCTCGACCTGTGCGGCCTGGACCCGGAGGCGGCGACGGTGAGTCTGGTCGCCACGGCCCGCAGGTGCGCGTCGCGCGGGTGAGGACGGGGGCCGTGCCTCCGGGCGGACCGGCAGGGCTGAGCCGTGGTCGTCCACTCGACGCTCGCTCACCCACAGCGCTGCCGGAAACCCGGGTCCTCGCGACCCGGTTGGGCGGAGTCCTTCGCGAGCAGACGTCGCCGGGCGTGGTCTCCTCCTGGCGCCGACGCCACCTGCGCTCACACCCCGAAGGTGTCCCGGTCCACGATGACCCGGTCGATCTCGCCCTCCCCCGCCACCTGGCCCTCGCCGTCGACCGCGCGCACCGCGAAGGTGAGCCGGCCCTTCTCGTCGGGCCCGGAGAGGACCTCCGCGGTGCAGCCGATCGTGCCGCCGACCGCCGTCGGGGCGCGGTGCTTCACCCGCACGGCCGTCCCGACGGTCGTGCGGCCGTCCTCGAGCAGCGACGCCGCGGTCGCGACCGTCGCCGCCTCGAGCCAGGCCACCAGCCGCGGCGTGCCGAGGACGGGCACGTCCCCACTGCCGAGGGCGATCGCGGTGTCGGCGTCGGTCACGTCGTGGAGCATCGCGGCATCCTAGGTGCCTGCGGCTCGTGAGCACTTTTCCGCCCTATGACACGGGAAAGTGCTCACGAGCGCGAAGCGCACCTACATCGACGGCGCATCCGCGTTCGACGGCGTCGTCTTCTGCGCGACGATGTGGTCGTGGTTCCGCTTGATGTACTCACCGGCGCGGACGGCCAGGGCACCGATCGTCGACGTCGGGTTCACCGCGGCACCCGTCGTCAGGGTCGACCCGTCCACCACGAACAGATTGGGCAGATCCCACGTCTGACACCACTTGTTGAGCACCGAGTCCTGCGGCGTGTTGCCCATCCGGCAGGTCCCCATGAGGTGCCAGGCCGGGGGCGGGTAGAGCACGCCGGTGTCGTTTGTCTCGACCGCGCCGACCGCCCGCGTCGCCTCGAAAATCTTCTCGATCCCGTACTCCGCGAGCGCGACGTCGTTGGGGTGCAGCTCGTAGTTCACGTGCGCGGCGGGGATGCCGTCGGAGTCGGTGACCTCCGGATCGAGGGTCACCGTGTTCGTCTCCACCGGCAGGTCCTCGCCGAACATGAACACCATGAGGTGGTTGGCGAAGTGGTTCGCGAAGAAATCGCGGTGCTTCTCGCCCCACGGTGCCGTGTACCCGGTGTGCGTCCCCATCGCGGCGTAGGACGGGCCGAACGAGCGCGCCACCTGCATGCCGAATCCGTTGACGAATCCGCGGTCCACATCGGTGTGGTAGAACTCGTGCGAGTACATCGGTGACCCGAACGAGCCCTTGAACCCCTCGACGGGCTCGTCGAACCACGAGTCGCAGAACGCGAACACGTGGTGCATGAGGTACTTCCCGACGATGCCGTTGGCGTTCGCCAGGCCGTTCTCGTGACCCTTCTGCGCGCTCTGCAGCAACAGGCGCGGCGAGCCGATCCCGTTCGCCGCGAGCACCACGATCTTCGCCCGGATCTCGTGGCGCTCGCCGGTGGTGCGGTCGATGTAGACCGCGCCGGTGGCCTTCCCGCCGTCGGCGGTGATCGTCTCGACGCGCGACATGGGACGCAGGTCGACCCCGGCGCGGACGGCGTAGGGCCAGTGCGCGTGGGCCGGCGTGGACAGCGACCCCGTCGGGCTGCCGGAGAGCTCGTTGCCCATCCCCACGTCGGCCTCGCGGTTCTCGCGGGGCCGGGTGATGACGGCGTTGTCGCTCGGCCACCAGTGCCAGCCGAGGTCGCGGGAGGCCTTCGCGTACTTCAGGCCGAGCTTGCCGGGCAGCACCATCGGGTCGCGCTGGGCGTTCTTGCGGTCCGGGTACGACGGGTCGCCGATCAGGCCGGAGATGCCGTAGATCGCGTCGTTGCGGTCGTAGAACGGCGCCAGGTCCTCGTACGAGATCGGCCAGTCGATCGTGCCCTCGAGGCCGTGCTCGGTGCCCTTGCGGAAGTCGACCGGCTTGTACCGCGGCCAGTGCCCGGCGTAGTGCACCGTCGAACCGCCGACGTTGTTCATCATGTACGGCGTCGTCGTCCCGGTGACCGGATAGTCCTCGGGGAGCTGGCGGACGTTGGGGTCGTAGGCCCAGCCGCGCTGCTTCTCGATCTCCCACTCGTCGTGGTAGTGCGGGTGCTCCGGGGGCGTGACCCACGGTCCCTGCTCCAGGCAGACGATCGTGGCGCCGGTGTCCTTGAGCTCGTAGGCGACGCCGGCCCCCCCGGGCCCGGCGCCGATGATCAGGACGTCGACGTCTTCGTAACCGGCCATGGGTGCCTCACTTCGTCCAGGTGAGCTTCGACAGGTCGACGCGCTCGACCTGGTCGGTCTCGAGGTAGGAACCGTTCTCGTTCGCCTGCGCGAGGGTCGTCTCGTCCCACGGCTCGAGGGACTGGATGTAGCCGTAGGGCAGCGGCGGGCCGTGGTAGTCCTTGCCGGCCGGGACGTTCCGCCGGATCGCGAGGACGACCTCGGGCCGCGAGTAGTAGCCGTAGTAGACGAGCGCGCGGATCTGCTCGAAGAACGGGTCCTCGGCCTGCTCCAGCGCCTCGAACGACGCCGCCCGCGCCGCCGAATCGGCGTCGACGAAGGCCTGCCCCAGATCGTCCAGGGCCGCGGTGAAGGAATCGCACTCCGCGAAGGGGAAGTGCTTGTTCCGGTACCCGCTCGGGGTGATGTAGCGCCCGCAGAAGGCCACGAGGTCGACCTCGCTCGCGGACGGCCACCCCGGTGCGGGCGGGATGATGGTGTCCGCGAGGGCGTCGATCACCGCGGCCTGGGTGTCGCTGAACCGCACGGGCTGCTCGAGGCCGCCGAGGCGGGGGCGGCCGTTCTCGAAGAACCCGCCTCCCCATCCCGGCGTCACGGTGGTCTCGGGGGCGCCGAACGGGGCGGCCTTCTCCCCCAGGGCGTTGTCCATGCGTCTCCTCCTTAGGGCTCCGCCCATGTGAACGGATGTGGTCGTCGGGACGACGAAAATCGTTCACATGCGCGCTAGCGCAACCGTCGCTCGTCGACCACGCGCCGTGCCTTGTGCTCGGCGCGCTCGAGCGTGTTGGCGTCGACGGACTCGAAGGTCACGCGGACGCCGAGGAAGGACTGCAGGCCGGAGCCGGTGCTGCGCTCGAACTCGGCGCGCTCCCCGACCGGGAGGGTGGTCTCGGCCCGGACGATCATCTCGTCCATCGAGCCGGTGCGCCGCACGACGATCCGGTGCTCGCCGCCGTAGTCCGCCACCCCGCGCAGGTAGTTGTCGACCTCCGTCGGGTACACGTTCTCGCCCCGGATGTGGATCATGTCGTCGATCCGGCCGTACACCCCGTCGGGCAGCTTCGGGTACGTGCGCCCGCACGGGTTGTCCTCCATGACCCAGCGCGTCAGGTCGTTGGAGGCGAGCCGGATCATCGGCTGCGAGGTCCGCTCGAGGTGGGTGTAGACCGGGGTGCCCTCGCTGCCGTAGGGCACCGTCCGGAACGACGACGGGTCGCAGACCTCGTGCCAGACGATGTCCTGCCAGAGCAGCATCCCGTCCGGGGTCCCGGCCGTGGCCGACGCCGACATGAACGGCGTCATCTCGGCCATCGTCCCGCAGTCGATCACCGTCGCGCCGAACGCGTCCTCGATGGCCTTCCGCACCGTCGGCACCGAGGCGCCCGGCTCGCCGGAGAAGAACATGACTTTGAGGCCGAACTCCCGCGGGTCGATCTTCTCGGCCTCGGCGACCTCGGCGAGGCGCAGCGCGTACGACGGCGTCGCGTAGAAGGCCGCCGGCTTCACCCGCGCGAGCCAGGTGACCGCCCGCGACGTCATACCCTGGGCGCCGGCACCGAACGGCAGGACCCGGCACCGGAGCCGCTCGGCGGCGGTCATCGCGCCCCACGAGCCGAGGTACAGCGAGAACAGCGCCGCGACGAACACCGTGTCGCCGGGCCGCACGCCCATCCCCCACAGGATGCGGGCCTGGTTGTCGGCGATGACCTCCCAGTCACGGCGGCCCAGCGCGAACGCCGTCGGGGCACCCGTCGTCCCGGACGTGCCGTGGATGTGGTGGACCTCGGACTCCTCGCAGCACAGGTAGTCCCCGAACGGCGGGTGGTTCGCCTGGGACTCCCGCATCTCGGCCTTCGTCACCACCGGGACCTGCTCGAACGCCTCGAACGACGTGACGTCGGCGGGCCTCAGGTCCACCGCGTCCCACTTGGCCCGGTAGAACGGCGACGTGGCGTACGCGTACTCCATGACCTCGCGCAGCCGGACGAGGACGGCGGCGTCGCGCTCGGCCGGGTCCATCGTCTCGCGGACCGGGAACCAGTACGGGGACTCCGGGTCGGGCAGGTAGTCCTGGTCGTAGCGGGTGGGGAACGCCCACTCCTCCATCGCGGCCGTCACGGCTTCCTCCGCTCGATCTCGGCGTCGTTCCACGGGGTGAGGGCCTGGTAGTCGGGGACGAACCCGAGGCCCTTGCCTGCGTCGGGGGACGGCGCGTCCTGGGTGGTGACGACGTCGACGACGGCGGGTGCGTGCGCCAGGGCGCGCCGGATCGCGTCCTCCAGGTCGGCGGCGTCGGTGACCCGTTCGCCGTGGGCCCCGAACGCGCGGGCCATCCCCGCGTAGTCGGAGTCGGCGAGCTCGGTCCCGACGACGAGGCCGTAGTTCTCGGCCTGGTCGTGGCGTTCGATGTTCCAGGCGCGGTTGTTGGAGACGATCACGACGACCCTCGCCCCGTGGCGGACCGCGGTGTCGATCTCGGTGGCGGTGATCCCGAGGGCGCCGTCCCCGGTCACGGCGACCACCGGGCGGTCGGGGTACGCCAGCGACGCGGCGATCCCGAACGGCGTCGCGACCCCGAGGCAGCCGAACGCGCCGGCGTCGAGGTAGCGCGCGCAGCGGGTGATCCCGAGACGGGCGAAGGAGAGCAGGTCCCCGCCGTCGGCGATCATGATCGTGTCGCCGAGGTCCACCGCATCGCCGTCGAGGGCGTCGAGCGCCCCGAAGATGCGGTTCGGGTGGATGTGGCCGTCGGCGCCGTTCGCGGTGGTGTGCAGCCCCTGGCGGTAGTCCTCGGCGCGCGTGCGGTGCGTGGCCTTGAGCTCGTCCCGCCACGACGTGTCGGGCTGGTGGTCCTTGAGCGCGTCGGCGATCGCCCCGAGCGCCGCGCCCGGCTCGGCGAGGATCTCGACCTCGCCGCGGCGGTTGTCGATCAGCTCGCTCGCGGTGTCGGAGATCCGCACGACCGCCGCGTGCGGGAACACCGCCGGCGACCCGAAGCCGAGCTGGTAGTCGAGCTGGCGGCCGACCGTGATCAGCAGGTCGGTGTCGCGCATGACCGCGGACCGGGCGCTCCCGACGGCCGCCGGGTGCGAGTCCGGGACGAGCCCGCGGCTCTCCTGCGTGTCCAGGTAGGCCGCACCGCTCACGTCGAGCAGCCGGATCAGGTCCGTCCCATCGGTGGTCCGGGCCCCGCGCCCGCTGATCACCGCGGGCTTCGAGGCGGCCCGGACCAGCTCCGCGACCGCCGCGACGTCGTCGGGGTGGGGCTGCGGGCGGCGGCGCGGCTTCGCCCGCAGGTGCTCCTCGGTCACCAGCGCGGGGGGTACCTCCTGGCGGAGCACGTCGGTGGGGATCTCGAGGTAGACCGGTCCGGGCTCACCGCGGTCGCCGGCCGCCCGTGCCCAGGCCTCGTCGAACTCCCGCAGCACCTGGTCGGCGCTGCGCAGGGTGCGGGACACCCGCGTGACCGGCGCGAGGATCGCGGTGTGCGGGATGTCCTGCAGCGGTCCCATGTTCGACTGCGGGATCGGCGGGCAGCCGCCGATGAGCAGCAGCGGGATGCGGGAGACCGAGGCGTTCGCGACCGCGGTGACGGTGTTCGTGACGCCGGGCCCGGCCGTCACCATCGCGACCGCGGTCTGCCCGGTCAGCTCGGTGTGGGCGTGGGCCATGTGCACCGCCGAGCCCTCGTCGCGGACGTCGACGATGCGCACCCCGTGTCGGGCCAGCCGGTCCCAGATCGGCTGGATGTGCCCACCCTGCAGGCCGAACACCCGGTCGACCCCGTGCTCGACGAGGAACCGCGCCACCACCTCGGCGACCTGCACCGGACCGTCCGCCGCCATGGAGCCTCCCCGTCGAGTGACCAGCCGCCGACGATCACCGGGTGACCGCCGTCACTCGACGGTGCCGTATTCTGAATTCAGAAGTCAATGGTCTCGGCTGATCGACTCATATCGGGCATCGAGCACGGTCCGCGCTACCGTGAAGCCGTCCGACCCGGTCGTACGGCCCACGCCGCGGCCGGGCGCCCTGAGGACGAGGCACCACCGGGGGTGGGATGACCGCGCTGCCGCAGATGCCGTCGCGGACCGACCAGGTCTTCGAGGCGATCGTCGACGACATCTGCACGGGTCGACTCACCCCCGGCACACCGCTGCGGCAGGAACAGCTCGCCGACCGGTTCAACGTGTCGCGCCAGCCGATCCAGCAGGCGTTGCTGCTGCTGCGCAACCAGGGGCTGGTCCGCGAGTTCGGCCGGCGCGGTCTCGAGGTGGCGCCGCTGGAGCCCGCCTTCGTCAGCCACCTCTACGAGCTGCGGGCGGTCCTCGACGGCCAGTCGGCCCGGCTCGCGGCGTCCCGGCGCGACGACGCGTGGCTGCGGCACGCCGACGAGATCGTCGCCGCCGGGAACCAGGCGCTCGCCGACCGCGCCTTCGCGCAGATGATCCGCGGCGACGTCGAGTTCCACCGCTCCGTGGTGGAGGCCTCGGGCAACCCGCTGCTCGTCGAGAGCGCCGGGGTGATGTGGCGCAACGTGCAGCGGGTGATGAGCGAGGTGCTCCTCCAGGGCGGCGCGCCGGCCTGGGTGTGGGAGGACCACGCCGCGATCCTCGAGGCCATCCGCGACCGTGACGGTGAGGCCGCCGAGGCCCTGTCGCGCCGCCACGCCGAGCACGGGGAGCGGCTCATCCTCGACGCGATGGGCGAAGCCGCGTCCGGGTCCGCCTGACGCGGCTCGGCATCAGCCCGACGTCGCCTCGCGGTGGAGCCCGAGCAGGTGGCGGTAGGCCGCCGCGCTCATCTCGTTGAACCCCTGCTCGTCCTCGCTGGTCTCCCGGCGCACCTTCCCGGGCACGCCCGCGACGAGCGAGCCCGGCGGCACCGTCACCCCCTGCGAGATCACCGCGCCCGCCGCGATCACCGAGCCGCGCCCGACCGTGGCGCCGTTCATGATCACCGCTCCCATCCCGACGAGGCACCCGTCCTCGACGGTGCACCCGTGCACGACCGCGCGGTGCCCGACCGTCACGTTCTCCCCCACCGTGCAGGGGAAGCCGGGGTCGGCGTGCAGCACCGAGCCGTCCTGGATGTTCGAGCCGGCCCCGACCGTGATGGTGTCGTTGTCGGCCCGCACGACCGCGCCGTACCAGATGCCGACCTCCGGGCCGAGGGTCGCGCGGCCGGCGACGACGGCGCCGGGCGCGATCCAGGCGGTGGGGTCGACCTGCGGGGTGTGGCCGTCGACGGTGACGAGCAGGGGGTCCATGGCGGACATGATCCCGGAGAGTGCGGCGGGACGCGTCGCATCCGACGCGTTCCGCCGCACGGACGTCGCTCGGCCGCGCCGTCGGCTCAGACGTCGGCGGCAGCCGGGGCGCCACGGGCGCCGGGCAGCTCCCGCCCGGCGTCGTCGTCCCCGGCCTCCGGCTCCCGCTCCGCGTCCGCGAAGGTGGCGGGCCCGGGCTCGGGCCCGATGACGGGGTCCGTCGTGCCCGCCCAGCGCATCCGGTCGGGCGTCGAGGTGACCGCGACGGGCAGCATCGACGGCGGTGGCGCGGGCTCCCCCGTGACCGGGTCGACCGGCTCGGGAGGACCCGGGTGCGGGACCACCGGCTCGAGCCCCGGCAGTCCCTCGGGGGGGACGGCCGGCACGTCGGGCTCCGCAGGCTCGACCTGCCACCGTCCGTCCACGGGACGGCGTTGCAGGGTCGGGCCCGCGGTGAGCGCCTCGGTCGGGACCGCGGCCATCCGCCGCCGGGTCCGGGTGATCGAGCGTGCGTTGCCCGCGGCGAGGACCACCGCCAGGACGAGGGCGTCGCCGTGCGGGTCGGGGACCTCGCGCAGCAGGTGCACGCGTCCGTCGTCGGTCTCGACGGTCAGGGTCACCCCGGCCCCCGGCCGCTCCGCGGTGAGGGCCGGGGCCGCCCGGGCGAGGTCGGCGTGACCGGCCCCCAGCAGCTCGAGATCCCCGATGTCGGGGTCCCGGCTGCAGGCGTCGAGAACGAAGCCGCTCCCAAGGTCGACGAGGGTCGCGGCGACCACCCGCCGGTCCTCGAGCAGCGACGCCAGCACCGTCGAGAGCCCGTCGGAACGGACGCAGGTGACGTGCCGGTGTCGTCCCACGTCAGGCGGTCAGCGCCGACCGGCCTGCTGGTAGTAGCCCTGGTCGACGGCGGCGCCGCCGGCGCTCGCGTCGTCCATCGTGAAGCGCTGGGCGATCATGCGCAGGTCACGGCGGGCCATGGCGAGGTTCGCCTGCTGGCGGTTGAGGACCAGGTAGAAGAAGAACTTGTCCTCGTCGTTCCGCGAGTAGACGGGGCGGATGAGGTGGTACTGCGTGTCGAGGGTGATGAGGATGTCCTCGATCGTCTCGCGCAGGCCGAGCTTCTGCATCACGTCGAACTTGGCGCGGACGACCTCGCTGTTGCCGGGGGCGGCGACGTCGAGGTCGAACTCCGCGCTCCCGCCGCGCGAGCCGAGGGTCATGCCGCTCTCGTAGTCGACGATGGCGACGGCGAAGGCCCCCTTGATGTTGGTCGCGGCGTTGAGGACGTAGTCGATGTCAGCCATGGGGTGTGTTCTCCGTCGGGGGGTTTCGGGGACGTTCAGGACAGGCGACGCAGGCCGGCGAGAAGCCGCCTCAGCACCGAGTGCTCGGTGGTGAACGCTGCGGTCCCGGCCACGGCGGCCGTGGGGTTGACCGTCGGGACGGATCGGGAGGCCGCGGGCAGGCGCGGGGCCAGGTGGGCCCCGGGGCT
>NZ_JBVPVA010000113.1:0-8960 GCF_055612215.1 Actinomycetospora sp.
CACCCCGACGCCGAAGGAGACCTTACGGACGGTGAACGTCTCGCGGAGGCCGCCGCCGTGGCGACGGATCACGACGCCCTGGAAGACCTGTACACGGGAGCGTGAACCCTCGATCACCTTGACGTGCACCTTGACGGTGTCACCCGGACGGAAGTCCGGGATGTCGGAGCGCAGCGACCGCGCGTCGAGCTCGTCCAGGGCGTTCATGGCTCGTCGTCCTCGCGTTTCACGGGTCGGCCCGGGCGCACCGTCCGGGAACGGTGCCGGGCGACCGGATGGGTTCGTACCGTGTTGCACGCACCCGGGGGGCGCGGACCGGGCGCCGAACGGGCCCGTGGCAACTCCTCCAGTCTGCCAGACGCTCGGTTCGAGGCCGCCCGGCGGGGCCTCACCGCGTCCGGTCGGGGAGCTCGTACCCGGCGGCGGCCAGGATCTCCCGGTCGTGGCGGTCGAACGCGGCCTCCCCGTGCGCGGCGAGCAGGCCGTCGAGCAGGTCGGGACGCACCGCGGCCGTCCGTTCCAGCGACCGGTCGCGTCGCCAGCGGGCGACGGCGCCGTGGTCACCGCCCCGCAGCACCGCGGGCACATCGAGCCCGCGCCACGACTCGGGACGCGTGTACGCGGGCGCCTCGAGCAGCCCGTCGGAGAAGGAGTCGAGCTCGGCCGACGCCGGGTTGCCCAGCACCCCGGGCACCAGGCGGGACACCGCCTCCACCGCGACGAGGGCCGCGACCTCGCCCCCGGCCAGCACGTAGTCGCCCAGCGAGAACTCCTCGACGCGGCCGTGGCGGGCGGCGTCGGCGGTCACCCGCGCGTCGATGCCCTCGTAGCGCCCGCAGGCCAGCACGAGCCGCGCCTCGCCGGCCCACGCGGCGGCCCGGGCCTGGGTCAGCGGGGCGCCGGCCGGGGTCGGGACCAGCAGCAGCCCCGGCTCGTGGGGGTCCTCCGCGCGGACCGCGTCGAGGGCCTCGCCCCACACCGTGGGAACCATGACCATGCCGGGGCCGCCGCCGTACGGGGCGTCGTCGACGGCCTTGTGGACGCCGGTGGCCCAGGTGCGCAGGTCGTGGACGTGCAGGTCGATCAGTCCGGCCCGCCGCGCGCGACCGACGAGGGCGTCGTCGAGCGGCGCGAGGTAACCGGGGAAGATCGTGACGACGTCGATGCGCACGCGGGGTGATCCTGCCGGGTGCACCCGGGAAGGGGGACGGATGGGCGGCACGACGCCGGTGCTGTGGTCCTCGGACCTGGAGGTCCAGTGGCGGGTGCTGCTGGACCTGCTGGTCGCGCTCGTGCTCTGCACCGTCATCGGCATCGAGCGCGAGCTGGCGGCGAAGAGCGCGGGCCTGCGCACCCACGCGCTGGTCGGGGTCGGCTCCGCGGCCTTCATGCTCATCTCGAAGTACGGCTTCTCCGACCTGATCGCCCTCGACCACATCTCGCTCGACCCGTCCCGCGTCGCCGCCCAGATCGTGTCCGGGATCGGCTTCATCGGCGGCGGGCTGATCTTTGTGCGCCGCGACGCGGTCCGGGGCCTGACGACCGCGGCGACGGTCTGGGTGGCCGCCGCGGTCGGTACGGCCGCCGGGGCGGGGCTGCCCCTGCTCGCCGTCGCGGGCACCGTCGTCCACTACCTGATCACCCGCGGCTTCCGGCCCCTCTCGCGGGCGCTGTCGCGGTCGTCGGCGGCGCCGCGCCCGCTGCACGTCACCTACGTCGACGGGCGCGGGGTGCTGCGGGAGGTGCTCACCGCCTGCACCGAGCGGGGGTTCGCCGTGGCGGGCATGACCGTCGACCGGGAGGACCCCGGCGACGTCGACGGGACGCCGCGCAGCGCCGCGGTGACCCTGTCCCTGCTGGGCCGGATCCCGCTGCCCCCGTTGACGAGCGAGCTGGCCGAGATCCCGGGCGTGCTCGGGGTGCGGGTGGTGGCCGACGAGGGCGAGGAGGCGACGGACTGAGCGGGCGGGGGTGATCTCGGCGCCCCGCCCGGGTACCACCCCCGACACCGCCGCCGCCTCTCGGGAGGAACGTCATGGCCGAGTCGTCCGCGCCCCAGGGTGTCGCCCAGAAGTTGATCTCCTCCCACCTCGTCGAGGGCGACATGACCCCCGGCGAGGAGGTGTCGCTCCGCATCGACCAGACCCTCACCCAGGACGCCACCGGCACGCTGGTGATGCAGGAGCTCGAGGCCCTGGGCCTGGAGCGCGTCCACACCGAGCTCTCGGTGCAGTACGTCGACCACAACCTGCTCCAGGCCGACGAGAAGAACGCCGAGGACCACGCGTACCTGCACTCGGCCTGCCGCAAGTTCGGGCTCTGGTACTCCAAGCCCGGCAACGGCGTCTCGCACCCGACGCACATGCAGCGGTTCGGCAAGCCCGGGAAGACCATGATCGGGTCGGACTCGCACACCCCGGCGGGGGGCGCGCTGGGGATGCTGGCCATCGGGGTCGGCGGCCTGGAGGTGGCGCTGGCCATCACCGGGAAGCCGTTGAACATCCAGATGCCCGAGATCTGGGGCGTGCACCTGCACGGTGAGCTGCCGCCCTGGTGCTCGGCCAAGGACGTCATCCTCGAGATGCTGCGCCGTCACGGCACCAAGGGCGCCACCAACCGGATCATCGAGTACCACGGCCCGGGCCTGGACGGCCTCACCGCGATGGACCGCCACGTCATCGCGAACATGGGGGCCGAGCTCGGCGCGACGACGACGGTCTTCCCCGCCGACGACGAGGTGCGCCGCTTCCTCGCCTCCGAGGACCGCGAGGACGACTTCACCGAGCTGCTCGCCGACGAGGGCGTCACCTACGACGTCACCGAGGACATCGACCTGTCGCAGATCGTCCCGCTGATCGCCAAGCCGTCGTCGCCGGGCAACGTCGTGCCGGTGAGCGAGGTCGCCGGTGAGCCGGTGGGTCAGGTCGTGATCGGTTCGTCGGCCAACCCGGGGCTGCGCGACTTCGCCATCGCGGCGCGCATCGTCGAGGGGCGCCAGACCCACAACGCCGTCAGCTTCGACGTGAACCCCAGCTCCCGCGAGATCCTCGCCGACCTGACGCACATGGGCGCCACCACCGAGCTCATCCAGTCCGGCGCCCGCATCCACCAGGCCGGCTGCATGGGCTGCATCGGCATGGGGCAGGCCCCGGCGCCGGGCACCAACTCGCTGCGCACCTTCCCGCGCAACTTCCCCGGCCGCTCCGGCGCGGGCGCCGACGACCAGGTCTGGCTCTGCTCCCCGGAGACCGCCGCTGCCAGCGCGCTGAAGGGTGAGATCACCGACCCCCGCGCGCTGGCCGACGAGCTGGACCTCAAGTGGGGCGACCTCGGCCTCCCCGAGCACGCGATGGTCAACACGCGGATGCTGGAGGAGCCGGCGCCGGCCGAGCAGGCCGGCGAGGTCGAGCTGGTCAAGGGCCCGAACATCTCCGGGCTGCCCGAGTTCGACCGGTTCCCCGACGAGTTCGAGATCCCGATCCTGCTCAAGGTCGGCGACGACATCTCCACCGACGACATCTCCCCCGCCGGCGCGGCCGCCCTGCCCTACCGGTCCAACATCCCGAAGCTGGCCCAGTTCGCGTTCGTCCGGATCGACGAGGACTACCCGTCGAAGGCCGAGGAGATCAAGGAGTCCGGCCACGCGATCGTCGGGGGCGACAACTACGGCCAGGGCTCCTCGCGCGAGCACGCCGCCATCTGCCCGCGCTACCTGGGCCTGCGCGTGGTGATCGCGAAGTCGTTCGCCCGGATCCACTGGCAGAACCTGGCGAACTTCGGGATCCTCGCGCTCGAGTTCACCGACGGCGGCGACTACGACGCGCTGGAGCAGGGCGCCACGCTGTCCTTCTCCGGGGTGCACGACGCCCTGCAGAACGGCTCGGAGGTCACCGGCACCGTCGACGGCACCGAGTACACGTTCCGCCACCAGCTCTCGGAGCGGCAGGTGTCGATGGTGCTGGCCGGCGGCCTGATCCGGCAGATCGCGGAGTCGGAGGACTGACGCGGCCCGCTAGGCGGGGTCGAACAGGCCCTCGGGCGGGTCGAGCACGACCCGCCCGCCGGCCAGGTCCACCGTCGGGACGATCGCCTTGACGAACGGGACGAGCAGCTCGCCGTCGGGGGCGGCCAGGACCAGGAGCTCGCCCCCGGCGCCGTGCACCACGGAGGTGACGGTCCCGACGACGCTGCCGTCGGCCAGCTCGGCCCGCAGGCCCTCGAGTTGGTGGTCGTGGAACTCGTCGTCGTCGGCGATGTCCGCGTCGGACGCCTCGGCCCGCAGGACGCCGCGGCGCAGGGCCTCGGCGGCGTCGCGGTCGGTGACCTCGTCCGCGGTCACCAGCAGCCGCCCGCTGTGCCAGCGGGCCGCGGTGACCGTGAGCGTGCTCCGGCCGGGCACGCCGGAGACGTGGAGCACGGCTCCGGGCGCGAAGCGCTCCTCGGCCTGGTCGGTGCTGGGCTCGACGACGAGCTCGCCGCGCAGCCCGTGGGCCTTGACGACCCGCCCGACGACCCGCAGCCCGTCGTCGGGCGGAACGGCGTCGGGCGGGCCGGCCGAGCTGGGCGGGGCCCCGGTCACCGGTCGGTGTCGACCACGTCGACGCGGACGCCGCGTCCGCCGACCCCGCTGATGACGGTGCGCAGGGCCGTGGCCGTGCGTCCGTTGCGTCCGATGACCTTGCCCAGGTCGTCGGGGTGGACACGGACCTCGAGGGTGCGGCCGCGACGGTTGGTCACGAGGTCGACCGAGACCTCGTCGGGGTGCGTCACGATCCCGCGCACCAGGTGCTCGAGGGCCTCGGCGAGATCACTCACCGCCCGCTCACTCGGCCGCGTTGTTGCTGACCTTGGCCAGCTCCTCGTTGAACCGCGCCTGCTTGTCGACCTTCTCGGGCTGCGCCTGGAGCCGGCCCTCGGTGTGGGGCAGGCCCTTGAACCGCTGCCAGTCGCCGGTGATCTTGAGCAGGCTGTGCACCGGCTCGGTCGGGATCGCGCCCACGCCGAGCCAGTACTGCGCGCGCTCCGAGTTGATCTTGATGTCACTCGGCTGGCTCTTCGGGTGGTACTCGCCGATCGTCTCGATCACGCGCCCGTCGCGACGGTTGCGGGCGTCGGCGACGACCACGCGGTAGTGGGGCTCGCGGATCTTGCCCATGCGGGCGAGCTTGATCTTGACGGCCACGGGTCCGGTGTTCTCCTCGTTCGCAGTACTGCTCAGTGCTCGGCGTCCCCGGCCGGCGTGGGGTCACCACCGGCCGTGCACCGCAGGTCCGAGGTCGCGGCCCAGGGAGAGGGTGGCCACGACACAACCACCTGATTGTGCCAGAGGCCCCGGACGTCCCGGTGCGGCGGGGCCACCCGCCGGGCCTACCCGTCGGCGAGCGCCCGGGCCACCGCCTGCGCGTTCGCCACCGCCTCGGGAGTGTCCCCGTGCAGGCAGAGCGAGTCGGCCCGGACCTCCAGCTCGGTGCCGTCCACCGCGACGATCACGCCGTCGCGCGCCAGCCGGACCGCGCGGTCGACGACGGCGTCGGTGTCGGGCAGCAGGGCCCCCGGCTCCGAGCGCGGGACCAGGGTGCCCTCGGGGGTGTAGCCGCGGTCGGCGAACGCCTCGGCGATCGTCGTGAGCCCGGCGTCGCCCGCGAGCGCGAGGAGCCGGCCGCCGGGCAGCCCCATGACCGGGAGGTCCCCCGCCGCCCGCGCGGCCTCGACGACCGCGGCCGCCTGCTCCTCGTGGTGGACGACGGTGTTGTAGAGCGCGCCGTGCGGCTTGACGTACTCGACCTCGACGCCGGCCGCCTGCGCCATCGCCCGCAGGGCCCCGATCTGGTAGAGCACCTCGGCGGCGAGCGTCGCGCGGTCCACGTCCAGGAAGCGGCGCCCGAACCCGGCGAGGTCGCGGTAGGACACCTGCGCGCCGATGCGGACCCCGCGCTCGGCCGCCCGCGCGCACACCCGTCGCATGGTCGCGGCGTCGCCCGCGTGGAACCCGCAGGCGACGTTGGCCGAGGTCACGACCTCGAGCAGCGCGTCGTCGTCGGTCAGCGACCACTGCCCGAAGCCCTCGGCGAGGTCGGCGTTGAGGTCGAGGGTCACAGCAGGACCCGCCCGCGGCGCAGCACGGCGGCCGGGTGGCGCAGCACGTCGAGGTCGAGGCGGGGGTCCTCGCGGACGAGCACCACGTCCGCGGGCGCGCCGGGCTCCAGGACGGGCCGCCCGAGCCACCTCCGGGCCGCGCCCGAGGCGGCCGCGAGCGCCCGTTCCGGCCCCAGCCCGACCTCGGCCAGGGCCGCGATCTCGTCGACGATCCGGCCGTGGACGATGCCGCCGCCGGCGTCGGTGCCCGCGTAGACGACGACGCCGGCGTCGATCGCGGCGGCGATCGTGTCCCGTGCCCGCGCGTGCAGCGCCCGCATGTGCGTGGCGTAGGCCGGGAACTTCTCGCCGGCCGCGTCCGCGAAGCCCGGGAAGTTCTCGACGTTGATCAGCGTCGGCACCAGGGCCGTGCCGCGGGCGGCCATCATCGCGATCGTCTCGTCGGTCAGGCCGGTGCCGTGCTCGATGCAGTCGATGCCCGCCCCGATCAGGCCCGGCAGCGCGTGCTCGCCGAACACGTGGGCGGTGACGCGGGCGCCGTGGGCGTGCGCGGCGTCGATCGCGTCGCGCAGGACGTCCTCGGGCCACAGCGGCGCGAGGTCGCCCTCGTCGCGGTCGATCCAGTCGCCGACGAGCTTGACCCACGGGTTGGCCCGCGCCTGCTCGGCGACCAGCCGCGGGAGCTCGGTCGGGTCCTCGAGATCGATCGACAGGCCGCGGATGTAGCGCTTCGGCCGCGCGAGGTGCCGGCCGGCGCGGACGATCTCGGGCATCGCCGGGTCGTCGTCGAGCGGCCGGGTGTCGATCGGGGCGCCGCAGTCACGGATCAGCAGGGCCCCGGCGGCGGCGTCGACGTGGCCCTGGGTGCGCGCCTCCTCCAGCTCGACCGGCCCGTCGGGACCGATGCCGACGTGGCAGTGCGCGTCGACCAGCCCGGGGAGGATCCAGCCCTCGAGCCGGTCGGCGTGCGCGATCGGTTCGCGCCCGACGCGGCCGTCGGCGGTGATCCACAGGTCCCGCGGGGCGTCGTCGCCGCCGTCGAGGACCGGTCCGTGCAGGTGGAGCGGGGGCACGGCGGGAATCCTAGGACCCCGCCGGACCGGGCACCGGCCGTCCCGACGGCGGGTCCCCCGGTACGTTCGGCCCCATGGCCGAGGCGTCCGCGGGAGGGCTCACGGCGCTGCCCGCGCTGCCCGCGCCGTCCGCGGTGGACCGGGTGGTCGAGGTGATCCGGGCGGCGCTGGCGGAGCAGGCCCCCGACGACGTCGTCGTGGCCACCGGGGTCGAGGTCCGGTTCGGAGGCCGGCTCACCCGCACACCCGACGTCCTCGTCGCCCGCGGCGGGGAGCCCGGTCGGCCCTGGTTCGCCCCGGAGGAGGTCCTGCTCGCCGTCGAGGTCGAGTCCTCGGAGGCGCCCCTGGTGGACCGGACGACGCCCGCGGCCTACGCCCGGCACGGGATCCCGCACGTCTGGCGGGTCACCCCGGAGCCGCCACTGATCCGGGTGACCACGTTGCGGGAGGGCGCCCACCGGCAGGTCGCGGCCGCGACGCACGTCCTCGCCCACGACCCGTTCCGGCTCGAGATCGACCTCGTGGCCCGGCTCCGCCGAGCGGCGCGGTGAGCTCCACCGACGACGTGCACGCGCTCGCCCGGGCGATGCCGCACGTCCGCGAGATCGTCGGGCCGAAGGGCAACTCGGTCTACCAGGTCGGCGGGAAGTCCTTCGTCTTCTTCCGCACTCCCCAGCGCGACGCGTCCGACCCCGTCACCGGCGAGCGGTACGACGACGTGGTCATGTTCTGGGTGGAATCGGAGGAGGCCAAGGCGGCGCTGCTCGGAGACCCCGACGGCCCGTACTTCACGACTCCGCGCTTCGACGGCCATCCGTCGGTCCTGGTGCGCGGGTCACGGCTGGGCGAGATCGACCTCGCCGAGCTCACCGAGATCGTGCAGGACGCGTGGCTCGCACAGGCCTCCCCGCGGCGCCGCGCCGCGTGGCTGGCCGAGCACGCGCCCTGAGCTGCCGTGCGGCCGGCGTCGAGGGGCACCTCAGGCACGCCCAGACGGACGCCGACCTGCCTGACGTACCCCTGATCACCGGCCGGCGTCGGCTGAGCCTACTTGCGGCGCTTCTTGTTGCCCTTCTTGCCGCCGCCGGAGCCCCGGCCACCGCCGCCACCGGCGTTCCCGGGGAAGGTCAGCGCACCGGGGTCGAAGCCCTCGGGCAGCTGGTCGAGGCCGGCGAGCCCGGGCGGGAGCTGGTTGAGGCCGGGCGTCTCGTACGACCCGACCGAGCGCTGGTTCCGGGTCGAGGAGCTCTCCGAGGCGATGCCCGCGATCGCCGGCATCGTCTTCGGGCCCCGCGCGGCCTTGCCGCCCTTGCGGGCGCCGCGCGCCGCCTTGCGGCCGCCGCCCATGCCGGGCATGCCCGCGAGGCCGAACTGGCCGGCCATGTTCTTCATCATCTTGCGGGCCTCGAAGAACCGCTCGACGAGCTGGTTGACGTCGGTGACGCCCACCCCGGAGCCGTTCGCGATCCGCAGCCGCCGCGACCCGTTGATGATCTTCGGGTCCTCCCGCTCGGCGGGGGTCATGCCGCGGATGATCGCCTGCACCCGGTCCAGGTGCTTCTCGTCCACCCCCGCGAGCTGGTCCTTCATCGCCGCGGCGCCCGGCAACATGCCGAGGATGTTGGCGATCGGACCCATCTTGCGGACCGACTGCATCTGCTCGAGGAAGTCCTCGAGCGTGAAGTCGCCCTCGCCCATCTTCTTCGCGGCGGCCTCGGCCTGGCCCGCGTCGAAGGCCTGCTCGGCCTGCTCGATGAGGGAGAGCACGTCGCCCATGCCCAGGATGCGCGA
>NZ_JBVPVA010000363.1:0-3759 GCF_055612215.1 Actinomycetospora sp.
GTGTCGTCCTCGGTGTCCTGCGGCTGCTCGTAGACCGCGAACTCCATCTCGTAGCCGGCCAGCGCCGAGTACCCGGCGTCGTCGAGCCGCGCGACGGTGCGCTCCAGCACCGAGCGCTGGTCGAACGGCCAGGGCCCGCCCTCGGCGGTGACCTGCACACCCGGCGCCCAGGCGAACGCGGGCTGGCCGGCGAGGCGCGTGATGCGGTCGAGCTGCGGGACGAGCCGGAGGTCCCCTGACGGGGTCTGCAGGCCCGGCGCCGCGAAGGTGATCGCGTCGTTGGTGTCGAAGACCGCGAACAGCGTGGTGACCCCGACCCCGGAGGCGGCCACCTGCGGCAGCGCGGCGACCGGGACGGTCCGCGAGCGCGGGATGCCGTTGTTGTCCGCCCACGCGACGATCACGCCGGCCACCCCGTCGGCGGCGAGGGCCGCGGCGAGCTCCCGGCCGCGTTCGCGCGCGTCCTCCACTGCGGTCACGGTGCCCCACCTCTCGTTGCACGGAATCGCCGGTCAGGCTAGCCAGGACGTCCGCGAGGGGAAGCCCCGGTCGCTCTACTCGTCCGGGGGCTCCCCTCGCGCTGCGGGTGGCAGGTCCGCCTGCTCCCGCCGCAGCGCCACCCCGCCGACGACGGCCGCGATGCCCACCGCCTCGAGCGGCGCCGGGATCTGGGCGAGCCCGACGAGCCCGACGACGGTCGCCGTCAGGGGCAGCAGGGCCAGCAGCAGCGCGAAGCGGGCCCGCCCGAGCCGGCGCAGCACGACCTGGTCGAGCACGTAGGGCACGACCGACGAGAGCACGCCGAGGGCGAGCGCCGAGCCCAGCAGGACCGGTGAGGCGGCGATCCGCCCGACGGTCAGCACGAGCGGCGAGAACAGCACCGTCGCGACCGCGAACCCGATCGCGAGCCCGTCGATCCCCTCCCCCGCGGTCCCGGCCGCCCGCGACACCCGGGTGCCGAGCACGATGTAGCCCGCCCACGCCAGCGCGGCGGCCAGCGCGAACAGCACCCCGAGCAGCGAGCCCTCGAGCCGGACGTCGGCGATCAGCCCCACCCCGACCACGACGAGGCCGAGCGCGAGCCAGTCCCGGCGGGTCCGCGACCCGAGTGCCGCGACGAGGACCGGGCCGGAGAACTCGATCGCCACCACCGTCCCGAGCGGCAGCCGCGCGATCGCCTCGTAGAACACGATGTTCATGGCCGCGGTGACGACGCCGAAGGCGCCCGCGAGCACCACCCGCCGGACGGTCCAGCCGGTCCGGCCCACACGACCGTGCCGGACGGCCGCGCCCGCACTGCGCCGGTCGGCCCTCCGGTCGCTGCGCCGTCCGGCCACGGCACCGCCGAGCCGCCACGCCCCGAGGACGACCGCCGCGCCCGCGAGCCGCAACCACGCGACCCCGGCCGGCGAGGCCTGCGCGAACAGCCCGACCGCGAGGGCCGCGCCGACGTACATGGACACCCCGCCGACCACGAAGAGTAACGGGGCCGGCGGACCGCTCGTCGCGGAAGATCGACTCACCATCGTGTGGTTCCGGGTCGGATCCGATAACAGCGGTCGCTCCCCGTCGATGAGCGGTACGTGACCCTGGACAAAGCAGCGTGTGAACACGAGCGGTCGTCGCCGTGGTCTGACACAGTGGAGGAGCGACGGTCACTCGGCCGGAGCCTGCGGGACCGGTCCGTCGACCGGCGCCCGAACGGAGGGAGATGACGATGCCCGGAACCCTGACCCGGCCAGAGCTCACCGCCTCGGACCGATGCGACCGCTGCGGGGCAGCGGCGCAGGTTCGCGCCGTCCTGCCTTCCGGAGGAGAGCTGCTCTTCTGCGGCCACCACGCCCGTGCGCACGAGGCGAAGCTGAAGGAGCTCTCCATCGACCTGCAGGCCGGGCAGGCCGTCTGACGCCCCCCTGACCAGCGGCGACGCAGACGCGGCCGCGACACCCGACTCCACGGCGGGCGGGAACCACACCGGTTCCCGCCCGCCGTCGTCGTGTCCGGGGTCCCGACGCCGGGCGAGGGCGCGGCCGCGCCGGCCGGGGCGGGCCCGACGTCCGACGGGCCCGGGCATGACGGGCACCATCGGGTGCTCCACCGACTCACCCGGTGTCGTCGACAGCGGCGGCGGGGCGGCGCAGCTCGTGGCGCCCGGCGGCGACGGAGTGTGACGGCGGGGTGTCACCCGTGACGGACACGTATCGCGACGGGGTCGGCACCTGCTGTGCACGGCGAGCGCGGCTGTGATGTCGGGCACAGCGCCGCGGCGGGCCGCCGGGACCGTCACCGCCAGGATCGCAGCGTCGCGATGCGCTCCTCGATCTGCTCGGCCGTGGCGACCGGGGTCGCCGGCCCCCCGCAGGCCCGACGGAGGTCGCCGTGGATCGCCCCGTGCGGGGCGCCGGTGCGGTGGTGGTGGGCGGCCACGAGGGTGTTCAGCTCGCGCCGCAGCTCCTTGAGCTTCTCGGCGGCACCGGGCTTGAGCCGGGTGGTCGCCACGGGCGGCGTCGGTTCGGCCGAGCCCGTGGTGGCCCGGTCGTCGAGCTGCTCGCTCTGACGCCGGCGCAGCAACGCACGCACCTGGTCGGGGTCGAGCAGGCCGGGCAGCCCCAGGTAGTCCTGCTCCTCGGCGGAGCCCGTGCCCGCCGAGGTGCCGAACGAGGCCCCGTCGTAGATGAGCTGGTCGAGCTCCGCCTCGGCCGAGAGCGACTCGAAGCTGCGCTCCTGCTCGCCGGGCTCGTCCTCGGTGCGGTTGGCGCGCTCGAGCAGCTCGTCGTCCAGGCCCTCCTTCGGCCGGTGCGGCTCGCCGAGCACGTGGTCTCGCTGCAGCTCGAGCTCGCTCGCCAGCCCCAGCAGCGTCGGGACGCTGGGCAGGAACACCGACGCGGTCTCCCCCGCCCGCCGCGACCGCACGAAGCGGCCCACCGCCTGGGCGAAGAACAGCGGGGTCGAGGCGCTCGTGGCGTAGACCCCGACCGCGAGCCGCGGGACGTCGACGCCCTCGCTCACCATCCGGACCGCGACCAGCCACCGCTGCGTCGACTCCGCGAAGGCCGCGATCCGCCCGGAGGCCTTCGGGTCGTCGGAGAGCACGACGACGGGTTCCTCGCCCGCGATCTGCGCGAGAATCTTCGCGTAGGCCTTCGCCGTGGTGTGGTCGGTGGCGATGACGAGCCCGCCCGCGTCGGCCATGCCCCCCGCGCGTAGCTGCGTCAGACGCGTGTCGGCGGCCTGCAGGACCGCGGGCATCCAGTCGCCCTTGGGGTCGAGCGCGGTCTTCCACGCCCGCGACGTGTGCTCGGCCGTCAGCGGCTCCCCGAGGCGCGCCGTCATCTCCTCGCCGGCGCTCGTGCGCCAGCTCGCCTGCCCGGAGTAGGCCAGGAAGACGACCGGACGCACGACGCCGTCGGCCAGGGCGTCCGCGTAGCCGTAGGAGTGGTCGGCGCGCGAGCGCATCGCCCCGGCGGAGTCGGGCTCGTAGGTGATGAACGGGATCGGGCTGTCGTCCGAGCGGAACGGGGTGCCGGTGAGCGCCAGGCGCCGCGTCGCGCCACCGAACGCCTCCCGCGTGGCCTCGCCCCAGCTCTTGGCGTCCCCGGCGTGGTGGATCTCGTCGAAGATCACCAGGGTGCGACGGCCCTCGGTGCGGTTCATGTGCAGCACCGGGTGCGCGGCGACCTGGGCGTAGGTCACGGCGACGCCCTGGAACTCGGCCGACATCTTCCCGACCGAGTTCGAGTACTCGGGGTCGATCGCGAT
>NZ_JBVPVA010000426.1:0-11929 GCF_055612215.1 Actinomycetospora sp.
CGGAACGACTCCTCGGTGACCTCCTTGCAGTACTCCGAGGCGATCATCTTGGCCATGCCGGCCTCGACGTCGTTGCGCTCGCCGCGGTCCTTCAGGCGCGCGGCGTTGACCATCATCAGGTGCGCGGCCTCGACCTTGGTGGCCATCTCGGCGAGCTTGAACGCGATCGCCTGGTGCTGGGCGATCGGCTTGCCGAAGGTGGAGCGCTGCTGGGCGTAGTCGATGCCGAGCTCGAAGGCGCGGATCGCGATGCCGCAGGCGCGGGCGGCCACGTTCACGCGGCCGACCTCGACGCCGTCCATCATCTGCGCGAAGCCCTTGCCGGGCTTCCCGCCCAGGACCTGGGACTGCGGGATGCGGAAGCCGTCGAACACCATCTCCGTGGTGTCGACGCCCTTGTAGCCCATCTTGTCGATCTTGCCGGGGATCGAGAGCCCCTCGGTGACCTTGCCGAACCCGCGCGGCTTGTCGACCAGCAGGGTCGTGAGGTTCTGGTAGGGCTTCTCGGCGCCCTCGTCGGTCTTGACCAGCACCGCGGTGAGGTTCGAGGAGCCGCCGTTGGTCAGCCACATCTTGGCGCCGTCGACCACGTAGTCCTCGCCGTCGGCCTTCGCGCGGGTCTTGATGGCCGCGACGTCGGAGCCCAGGTCCGGCTCGGACATCGAGAACGAGCCGGTGGTCTCACCGGTCGCGAGCAGCGGCAGGTAGTGCTGCTTCTGCTCCTCGGTGCCGTGGTGGATCAGCATGTAGCTGACGATGAAGTGGGTGTTGATGACGCCCGAGACGCTCATCCACCCGCGCGCGATCTGCTCCACGACCAGCGCGTAGGTCAGCAGCGACTCGCCCAGACCGCCGTACTCCTCCGGGATCATGAGCCCGAACAGGCCCATCTCCTTCATCCCGTCGACGATCTCCTGGGGGTACTCGTCGGCGTGCTCGAGCTCCTGGGCGTGCGGGATGATCTCCTTGTCCACGTAGTCGCGGACCGTGGCGAGGATCTCCTCCTGGACGTCCGTGAGACCCGCGGTCTGGGCGAGGCGTGCCATGCGACGTGCTCCCTGCTCTGGGGTGGTTACCGGCCAGTATGCGTCAGGGCCGGTGTCGGTGCTCAGCTCTCCGGGGGCGTCCAGCGCTCACCGCGGGTCATGCCGGCCGCGCGGCCCTTGCCGGCGATGACCAGCGCCATCTTGCGCGACGCCTCGTCGATCATCTCGTCGCCGATCATCGCCGAGCCCTTCTTCCCACCGGCCTCGGAGGTGAAGTACTCGTAGGCGTCGAGGATGTTCTCGGCGTGGTCGTAGTCGCTCTGGTCGGGCGAGAAGACCTCGTTGGCGGCGTCGATCTGGCCCGGGTGGAGGACCCACTTGCCGTCGTAGCCCAGCGCCGCCGAGCGCGCGGCGACCCGGCGGAACGCGTCGACGTCGCGGATCTGCAGGTAGGGGCCGTCGATGGCCTGCAGGTCGTAGGCGCGCGCCGCCATGAGGATCTGCATATAGATGTAGTGGTAGGCGTCGCCCTCGGTGTAGCCCTGGGGCTGCTCGCCGACGACGAGCGACTTCATGTTGATCGAGGCCATGAAGTCCGCCGGGCCGAAGACGATGGTCTCCATGCGCGGCGACGCGGCGGCGATCTCGTTGACGTTGGTCAGGCCCAGGGCGTTCTCGATCTGCGCCTCGATGCCGATGCGGCCGACCTCGTAGCCCATGGTCTTCTCGATCTGCGTGAGCAGGAAGTCCAGGGCGTGCACCTGAGCGGCGGTCTGCACCTTGGGCAGCATGATCGCGTCCAGCGACGCGCCCGCGCCCTCGACGACCTCGGTGACGTCCCGGTAGGTCCACTCGGTCGTCCAGTCGTTCACGCGGACGACGCGGGTCTTGCCCTCCCAGCCGCCCTCGTTCAGCGCGGAGACGATCGTCTTGCGCGCTCCGGGCTTCGCCAGCGGAGCACAGGCGTCCTCGAGGTCGAGGAAGATCTGGTCCGCGGGCAGGGTCCGGGCCTTGTCGATGAACTTCTGGCTCGAGCCGGGCACCGCCAGGCACGACCGGCGCGGACGGTTCACGACACTCACTCGCACTGACCTCCTCGGGGCCTCCGCGTCGTCGTCGCGGAGACATGTGGTTGACGGGATGCTGACACGCGCGGGCCCGGCTGTGCCGATTCAGGTGAAGACGCTCTCAACGACCACCCCCGAGAGGCCGTCCTCATCCACCCGTCGTCGTCCGGTCACCCTCTCAGCTCCGACAACCGGCCCGCCGCCGCTAACCTCTCGACGTGACCCGTGCCGCCAGCACCGCGATGACCAGGGTGTTCGTCGCCCGGATGGTCGGTCTGCCCGTTCTCGGGCCGGACGGCGAGAACATCGGGCGTGTCCGCGACGCGGTGTCGGCGGTGTCGGTCGGGCCGCGGCCCCCCCGCGTGCTCGGCCTCGTCGTCGGGGTGGGGTCCCGACGCCGCATCTTCGTGCCGATGCTGCGCGTCACCGCGATCGACGCCGGCGCGGTCACGCTGACGACCGGGCAGGTCAACCTGCGGTCGTTCGTGCAGCGGCCCAACGAGGTCCTCGTCGTCGGGGAGATGCTCGATGCGGGCGTGCGGATCGTCGACAAGGGGGTCGACGCCACCGTCGCCGACGTGCTCATGGAGCACACCCGCAGCCGCGACTGGCTGATCACCCGCCTCGCGGTCACCGAGCGGGCGGGGGTGCTCGGGCGCCGCGGCCCGGTGCAGGTGCTGCCGTGGGCCGCGGTGAGCGGGCTCTCGCTCGCCGAGGAGGGCCAGGGCACCGAGCAACTGCTCGCCACCTTCGAGGACATGCGCTCGGCCGACGTCGCGCAGGCGCTGCTCGACCTGCCGCTGCGCCGCCGCCACGACGTGGCCGACGGGCTCGACGACGAACGCCTCGCCGACGTCCTCGAGGAGCTGCCCAACGTCGACCAGCGCGACCTGCTGCGCCACCTGGACTCCGAGCGCGCCGCCGACGTCCTCGAGGCGATGGACCCCGACGACGCCGCGGACCTGCTCGGCGACCTGCCCGACCCGGAGTCCGAGCAGCTGCTGGGCCTGATGGAGCCCGAGGACTCGCAGTCGGTGCGCCGCCTGCTGACGTACTCGGCCGACACCGCCGGCGGCATGATGACCCCGGAGCCGATCGTGCTGAACCCGGACGCGACGGTGGCCGAGGCCCTCGCCCGCGTGCGGAACCCCGACATCACCCCCGCGCTGGCGTCGATGGTGTTCGTCGCGCGCCCGCCGTCGGCGACCCCGACCGGGCGCTACCTCGGCTGCGTGCACGCCCAGCGGCTGCTGCGGGAGGCGCCGTTCGAGCTGGTCGCCGGCGTGCTCGACGCCGAGCTGACCCGGCTGCACCCCGAGGCGTCGCTGACCGAGGTCACCCGCTACTTCGCGACGTACAACCTCGTCTGCGGGCCGGTGATCGACGACAACGACCACCTGCTCGGCGCGGTGACCGTCGACGACGTCCTGGACCACCTGCTGCCCGAGGACTGGCGCACCCAGGACCCGGACCCCACGACGACGGGTGGCCTGCGCGTCCCGCCGTCCGCCCTCCCGCCCGTGGGCGGGGAGGCCGCGACGACCCGCACCGCGTCGCCCAGGTCGTCGGGCTCGTCCGCACCCACGCCCACCCGCCGAACCCGCGGAGGCCGCCGTGCCTGAACGCTCCACCCGCCGCCGACTCGACATGCCTGCGGGACCGCAGTCCCGGCTGCGCGTCGAGCTCGACACCGAGGCCTTCGGGCGGACCGCCGAACGCCTCGCGCGCTTCCTCGGGACCGGTACCTACCTGGGCTGGCAGACCTTCTTCGTGGTGGTGTGGATCGCACTGAACCTCACCGGGATCGTCTACCAGTGGGACCCCTACCCGTTCATCCTCCTCAACCTCGCCTTCTCGACCCAGGCTGCCTACGCCGCACCGCTGATCCTGCTCGCGCAGAACCGGCAGGACGACCGCGACCGGGTCTCCCTCGAGGAGGACCGGGTGCGGGCGAACCGCACCATCGCCGACACCGAGTACCTCTCGCGGGAGCTCGCGGCCGTGCGCCTGGCCGTCGGCGAGATGGTCACCCGCGACTTCCTGCGCAGCGAGCTGTCCGAGCGCGGCGGCGAGCGCGGCGGCGGGGTGAGCCGGGAGATGCAGAAGGAGCTCGGCCGCGCGGTCGACCGCTCGCTGGACAAGACCCTGGCCAAGTCGCTCGACCGGGCGGTCGAGCGCGCCGTCGAGGGCGCCGTGGACCGGGCCCTCGAGCGGGCGCTGGACCGGGCCGGCGTCGGGGGACGTGGGACGAACCACGCGGCGGCGCCCGGCGCGGGCGACAGCGCCACGTAACATCGGGTCATGGCTGGTTCACCGTCGGTCGAGGCGATCCGCACCGCACTCTCCGGTGTCGAGGATCCCGAGATCCACCGTCCGATCACCGAGCTGGGCATGCTCAAGGACGTCCGCGTCCTGGACCACGGCAAGGTCGAGGTCGCGATCTACCTCACGGTGTCCGGATGCCCCATGAAGGACACCATCACCCGCCGCGTCACGGACGCAGTGTCGGCGGTCTCCGGGGTGTCGGCCGTCTCGGTCGAGCTCGACGTCATGAACGACGAGCAGCGTCGCGAGCTCCGCAAGACGGTGAAGGGCGACGCCGACGAGCCGGTGATCCCGTTCGCGCAGCCCGGCTCGATGACGCGCGTCTACGCGGTCGCCTCCGGCAAGGGCGGCGTCGGCAAGTCGTCGGTGACGGTGAACCTGGCCGCGGCCATGGCGAACAAGGGCCTCTCGGTCGGCGTGGTCGACGCCGACATCTACGGCCACTCCGTGCCGCGCATGCTCGGCGCCGCCGACCTGCCCACCAAGGTCGACGAGATGATCCTGCCGCCGCAGGCGCACGGGGTGAAGGTCATCTCGATCGGGATGTTCACCCCCGGCAACACCCCGGTGGTCTGGCGCGGGCCGATGCTGCACCGCGCCCTGCAGCAGTTCCTCGCCGACGTCTTCTGGGGCGACCTCGACGTGCTGCTGCTCGACCTCCCGCCCGGCACCGGCGACATCGCGATCTCGACCGCGCAGCTGATCCCGAACGCGGAGCTGCTCGTGGTCACCACGCCGCAGCAGGCCGCCGCCGAGGTGGCCGAGCGCGCCGGGGCGATCTCGCTGCAGACCCGGCAGCGCCTGGTCGGCGTCGTCGAGAACATGTCGTGGATGGACATGCCCGACGGGTCGCGCCTGGAGCTGTTCGGCTCGGGCGGCGGCCAGCAGGTGGCGGACTCGCTGACGAAGTCGATCGGCTCCCCCGTCCCGCTGCTGGGGCAGATCCCGATCGACACCCGGCTGCGCGAGGGCGGGGACGCCGGCGTGCCGCTGGTGCTCTCGGCGCCGCAGTCCGCGGCCGGGGAGGCGCTGCGCGCCGTGGCCGACCGGCTGACGGTGCGGGCCCGCGGGCTCGCGGGGATGTCGCTGAACATCTCGCCGGCCGGCCGCTGACGCACACGCACACGCACACGAGCCGAGCTCACAGATCGCGCTGCATCCAGGCGACGTCGTACCAGGCGCCGTCCTTCCAGCCGATGCGCGGGAACGTCCCGACGGTCTCGAAGCCCAGCGCGGCGTGCAGCCCGACGCTCGCCTCGTTGGGCAGCGTGATGCCCGCCGTCGCCCGACGCAGGCCGAGGTCGGCCAGGCGGGCGAACAACGCCTCGTACAGCGCCCGCCCCGCCCCGGTCCGCCGGCGCCCGACCTCGAGGTAGACGCTGACGCTGCACGCCCAGCGGTAGGCCTCGCGCGGGTTGAAGGGCCCGCCGTAGGCGAACCCGACCGGGCGCCCGTCGTCCTCGCCCATCAGCCACACGTGCGACGCGGCCATGCGGTCGGCCATCTCGACGGCGTCCGGCGGGACCGCCTCGAAGCTGATCACGGTGTCGCGGACGTAGGGCGCGTAGATCGCGGCACAGGCGTCCGCGTCCTCGGGTGAGGCGTCCCGGATGGTCAACACGGCCGAGGACGGTAGCGACGCCGCGTGACGGCGGGATGTCCTCGGACGATCCGGTCAGGCCAGGGAGAACGACCGCCGCGAGAGGCCCCACATCATCCCGTCGATCTCCGTGGTCACCCCGACCTCCGGGTCGGTGGCGGCGCCGAGGGTGACGAACAGCGGGACGTAGTGCTCCGCGGTCGGGTGGGCGTAGGGCATGCCGGGCGCCGAGCGGAAGCGGCGCAGCTCCTCCACGTCCCCGCGGGCGAGCGCGTCGGCGACCCAGGCGTCGAAGTCGTCGGTCCAGCCGGGTACGGCGTCGCCGCGGAGCATGTCGCGGGTGAGGAACGGCAGCCCGTGGGTCATGAACCCGGAGCCGACGACGAGCACGCCCTCGGAGCGCAGCTCGCGCAGCCGGGAGCCGATGGCCATCAGCCGCTCCGGGTCCTCGTCGGGCATGCTGATCTGCAGCACCGGCACGTCGGCGTTCGGGTACATCACCGACAGCGGCACCCAGGCCCCGTGGTCGAGCCCGCGCTCCGAGCGGTGCACCGGCTCGCCGCCGGCGAGCATCGTGGCGACCCGGTCGGCGAGCGCGGTCGCGTCCGGCGTCGCGTAGGTCATGCGGTAGTAGCGCTCCGCGAAGCCGCCGAAGTCGTAGACGAGCGGGGTGCCTGCTGCGGGCGAGGAGATCGTCAGCGGCGCGGACTCCCAGTGCGCGGAGACGATGACGACCGCGCGGGGCTGGGGCATGCGGTGCGCCCAGCCGAAGAGCTCGCGCATCCAGTCGCCGTCGTCGTAGAGCGGCGGCGCCCCGTGCGACAGGTAGACCGCCGGGAGCGGACCGTCCTCGGGGGTCCACGGGCGGCGGCCGGCGGCCGTGGCGCGGGCGGGGCCGACGAAGGCGTCGAAAGCGGCGCCCGGGGCGGCGGTGGCGAACGGAGAGGTCATGGGTCGCGCTCCTGGGAGTGGCTGGGTCACCGACCCTACCGCTAGACAGTTGAAGCATCAAGTGTAAGCTGTCCGATATGGCCGAGTGGTTGAGTGCGGAGGAGCAGCACGCCTGGCGGCGCACCGCCGCCGTCATGCAGCTCCTGCCCGCCGCGCTGGACGCCCAGCTGCAGCGCGACGCCGGGCTGACCCAGTTCTCCTACCTCGTCCTCGCCATGCTCTCCGAGGCCGACGGCCGCGTCATGCCGATGAGCGAGCTGGCGTCGATGGTCAGCTCATCGCTCTCCCGGCTCTCCCACGTGGTGTCGCGGCTGGAGCAGCAGGGCTGGGTCGGGCGCGAGCCCTGTGCGGGCAACGGCCGGGTGACGATGGCGCGGTTGACCGAGGCGGGGTGGCAGAAGGTCGTCGCGACGGCTCCGGGGCACGCCGCCGAGGTGCGCCGGCTGGTGATCGACGCGGTCGGTCCCGACCGGGTCGGCGACCTCGACGCGATCACCGGCGCGATCCTGCGCCGCCTCGACCCCGGTGGGCGGATGCGCGCCAACCCGATGGCCTCGGAGGTGCCTCCGGCTCGTGAGCACTAATCCGTGTGATAGGGCGGATTAGTGCTCACGAGCGCGAAGCGCACCAACGTCGCGTCGGGGTCGAACGGGGCCGCCTCGCCCGGGGCGAGCGGCGTCGCCCGGTCCGACTGGCCCTTCACGACCCCGCCGTCCCCGGCGGCGGGCAGCCCGTGGTTCCCGGTGGTGAGCGCCGCGGTCCCGGCCGCCGTCGCCGCCGGGTCCGGGGACGCCGGGGTGGCCGCACCGCTCCAGGTGCCGTCGGCGACCGGGTCGAACAGGGTGCGCCGCACCGCGCGCCGCGGGTCGAGGTCCCGGATGGAGCGCAGGTCCTCGAGGGGCTTGCGCAGCTCCTCGAACTCCGGGCCGATCTCCTGACGCAGCTGGTCACGCGCGCCGGCCGCGTACTCGCGCACCGTCCGCACCGTGTCGGCGACCCAGCGGACCGCCCCGGGGAGACGCTCCGGACCGAGCACGAACAGCCCGATCAGCGCGAGGACGAGGATCTCGCCCCAGCCGACGCTCTCGAACACCCCGCCCCTCCTAGAGCTGCGCCTGCAGTGACAGCGGCCGGCCGCCGCGCACGACGCCGAGGGTCACGGTCTCGCCCGGGCGGTGCTCGCGGATGGCGACCGTCAGCTCGTCGGCCGAGGCGATCGGCCGGTCGTCCACGCGGGTCACGACGTCGCCCTCGAGGACCCCGGCGCGGTCGGCCGGACCACCCTGGCGCACGTTGAGGATCTGCGCGCCGTCCGAGGTCCCGTCGGTGACCGACTTCGCGTTGACCCCGAGGTCGGTGTGGGCGAAGCCGCCGGTCGTGATGAGCGACTGCGCGATGGCCCGGGCGTCGTCGATCGGGATCGCGAAGCCCAGGCCGATCGAGCCGCCCTGTCCGGAGCTGTCGGTGCCGCCGAGGGTGCGGATCGCGGTGTTGATCCCGACGACGGCGCCGGTCGAGTCGACCAGCGCGCCCCCGGAGTTCCCCGGGTTGATCGCGGCGTCGGTCTGGATGGCGTCGATGACGGGGTTCGCGTCGGCCGACTCGGCGTCGAGGCGCACCGGACGGCGCAGCGAGCTGACGATCCCGGTGGTCACGGTGCCCGCGAGGCCCAGGGGGGAGCCGATCGCGATGACGCCGTCGCCCACCCGCAGGTCGGACGACCGGCCGAGCTGCGCCACGACGGGGTTCACGACGTCGACCTTCACCACCGCGATGTCGGTCTGCGGGTCGCGGCCCACGATCCGGGCGGTCGCGCGCATCCCGGACGCGAACACCGCCTCGAGGGTCGCACGGGGGTCGGTCGCGGCCAGGGAGACGACGTGGTTGTTGGTGACGATGTCCCCGCGCGCGTCGACCACGACGCCCGAGCCGGTGCCGCCCGTGGTGCCCGAGCGGACCTCGATGGAGACGACGGCGGGCACCACCCGGCCGGCGACGTCGGCGATCGACCCGGCCGGGCGTTCCTTGCCCGCGTCGACCTGGGCGAGGGTGGCGCCCGGGTCGATCAGCGCGTCGGAGCCCTCGGCGGTGAGGTGGCCGACCACCCCGCCGACCGCGCCCACGAGCAGGGCCACGACGGCGAGCAGGACCAGCGCGCTCGGGGCCACGCGCCGGCCGAAAAGCAGTTCGCGCGCGGAGAGCCGGGGCCCGAGGGCGCGGCGGTCCGGGCCGGGCCCGCCCTCGCGCACGGCGGGGGCGCCGAGCTCGACGGGGGCGGACGGGTCGCGCCAGGGGTTGCGCTCGGCCGTCTCGCCGTCCCAGAGGTCGTCCGCGCCGTGCTCGGTCGGGTCCGGGGCCCCGACCGGGCGCTGGAGCGTGTCCGGGGCGCCCTGCGGGCGGCCGAACGCGCTCGCGAGCGCGACGGAGGGCTCGCGGGTGCCGGTGCGGTCGGGCCGGCGGTGGTCGGCGTCGGCGGCGCCGTCACCAGCGCCCTCGGGCCCGGTGCGCGACCCGCCCGGGGGGCGGCCGAACGCCGCGGCCATCTCGTCGTCGTCGAGCGTGTGCCCGTTGGTGACCGACGGCGCGTGCGTCCCGGCGTCGGGCTCGTCGCGGTCGACCGGCTCCTCGGCGTCCACGGGCCGGGCGTGACCGTTCGCACGGTGCCCGTTCGTCACCGTGGCGTCGTCGTCGGGACTCCCCCCGACGACGGCGTCGTCGTCCGGGCGCGCGTCGTCCGCACGCGCGTCGGGGCGCTCCGTCGTCGCCTGACGCGACCAGGGGCTGCTCATCGGCGCACTCCCGTGGCCGCCCAGCTCGCGGTGGGTCTACGCGCGCGGTGGGTGGTCATCGTCTCTCCACGGTAGAGCGCGGAGGACGGCGGGGCGACACCACCCGATGGTCCGCAGCCGGGAGTGAAGGAGGGGTCAGGCAGGAGGGTGCTCCGCGCCGGTGGGTGACGGGGTCGTCGTTATCGGCGTGCGCGGCGGGCCGAGCGCGGGGATCGCGCCGACGGGGCCGGCGTGCTCGACGGCGCCGACGACCGGGCCGCGGTCCCCGGCCGGGACGGGCGAGGCCGCGGTGAGCGAGGCGCCGGCGGGCGCGGACCCGCCGGGCGTGACGGCGGGTACGGCCCCGGCGGCGATGACGGGGCCCACGACGGCGGCCGCGCCCGCGACGAGCCCGGACGCGACCACGACCGGGAGCCGCCGGCTGCGGGGCGCGCGGGGGCGCCGCCGGGCCGGGGGGACCTCGGCGGGCACGACGAACCGGCCCTCGGGGTCGAGGGTGAGGCCGGCGGGGGCCTCGGGCAGGTCGGCGACGTCGGGGATCGCCCGCAGCGAGCACAGCAGCGAGGCCGGGACGCCGGGGGTGTCGGCCCCGCGCAGCCGCCGGCGGGCCTGGCGCTGGGCCATCACCTCGCCGGCACAGGCCGGACAGCGGTCCACGTGGGCGGCGGCGCGGGCGGCCGGACCGGGCGGGAGCTCGCCGTCGACGTGCGCGACGACGGCGTCGAGCGACAGGTGCCCGCCGGGGATCGCCTCGGAGACGGCCCCGATCCAGCGGGACCACGGGCCGTGGCGGGGTCGGCCGATCACGGCGCGGACCCGGCGCGGAGCGTCACCGGCGTGTGCCCGCCGGCCCCCTCCTCGGCCGCGCGCTCGGCACGACGGCGTTCGAGCGCGCTGCGGAGGGCCTGACGTCCCCGGTGGATGCGACTGCGCACGGTCCCCAGTTTGACATCCAACGTGGCCGCGATCTCCTCGTAGGAGAGTCCCTCCACGTCACAGAGCACGACGGCGGCCCGGAACTCGGGCGCGAGCTCGTCGAGGGCACCCTGCAGGTCGGGGTCGAGGTGGGCCTCGGAGAAGACCTGCTCGGGGTCGGGCCCGCCGCCGGGCAGCCGGTCGGTGTCCTCGGGGAGGCCCTCCATCCGCAGCCGCCCGCGCCGCCGGACCATGTCGAGGAACAGGTTCGTCGTGATCCGGTGCAGCCAGCCCTCGAAGGTGCCGGGCTGGTAGGCCGCGAGCGAGCGGAAGACCCGGATGAAGGTCTCCTGCGTGAGGTCCTCGGCGTCGTGGGCGTCGCCGGTGAGCCGGTAGGCCAGGCGGTACACACGGTCGGCGTGCTCGCGCACCACGTCGTCCCACGACGGCGGGGTCCAGCCCTCGGCGGAGTCGGTGAAGCCCGCACGCGTCTCGGCGTCCACGTCGGGATCGACGGGGCGCGCAGCGAGCGTCTCGGTCATGGCACCACTCTCGCCGTCGGGCATGACACCCGGGTGAGGGTCGTCTGAGAGGGGGCTGAGGATCCGGCTCGGCGCGGCGCGGTCTCCGGGCGCGGGATCCCGATCTAGCCTGGCTCGCGTGACGGAGGACGGGGGTCGCCGAGGCCCGGGGGACGGCGAGCGCCGGGCTCGCGCGGGCCTGCGCGTCGTCGACTCCACGTCCGCCTCCCCGCCGGTGGACGGCGCGCGGAGCGCGGGCCGGCCGTCGGAGCCCACGTCGTCGCGGGCCTCCACCGACCGGACTCCCCCGACGACCGCCGATGACGCCACCGGCGCGGGTTCCTCGCCGGGCGCGCCCGGCCTGGCCGGCCGCCGCCGCGGCGCCGCCCGGCCCCCGGGCACGCGGGGCACGCACGGCGCCCGCATCGTTCTGTGCGACGACAAGCAAGCGCGCGCGGTGATGAGCGCCTCCTGGCTCAAGCAAATGGGCTGGAAGGAAGTGTTCGTGCTGCTCGAAGCTGGCAATGAGAGAGGTCAGCCGGCGGCTAAGGTGCTCGGCACCATCCCATCCGACGCACAAATCGATGTCTCGACGCTGATGAACACCGACGACGTCGCCGTCGTCGATCTCTCCACCAGCCCGCAATATCGACGCGGCCATATCCCCGGCGCCTGGTTCGCCATCCGCGGACGCCTCGACCGCGCGCTGCCACAGATCGCCCTGCGCGGCACGCTGGTGCTAACGTCCGAAGACGGCGTGCTCGCCGGCCTCGCC
>NZ_JBVPVA010000456.1:0-2635 GCF_055612215.1 Actinomycetospora sp.
ATCACCGCGGTGAACGACGACGCCCTCGACCAGCTCAGCAACGCCGTGCTCGCCGCCGAGCACCTCGGCGAGGTCGCGGACCACCTCATCGGCCACTTCGTCGACCAGGCCCGCCGCTCCGGCGCGTCGTGGACCGACATCGGCCGGAGCATGGGCGTCACCAAGCAGGCCGCCCAGAAGCGTTTCGTCCCCAAGGGGTCCGCGTCCGACCTCGACCCCGAGCAGGGGTTCAGCCGCTTCACCCCGCGGGCGCGCAAGGTCGTCGTGGCCTCACAGGAGGAGGCGCGGGCCGCCGGCAACCCCGAGATCTCTCCCGCCCACCTCGCGCTCGGCCTGCTCGCCGAGCCCGAGGGCCTCGCCGTCCGGCTGGTGACCGCGCAGGGCGTCTCCCCCGACACCCTCCGCCGCCGGGCCGCCGCGACCCTGCCTCCCCGCGCCGAGGCGGAGCTGCCGGCGCTCATCCCCTTCGACGCGGGCGCGAAGAAGGTCCTTGAGCTGACCTTCCGCCAGGCCCTGCGCCTGGAGCACAACTACGTCGGCACCGAGCACATCCTGCTCGCGCTGCTCGACCACGAGGACGGTGACGGCCTGCTCACCGGGCTCGGGCTCGACCGGCAGGTCGCCGAGACCGCGCTCGCCGAGCTGCTGGCCGAGATCACGCAGACGCCGGAGTCGTGATCCGGGCGGCCCATCAGGCGAGCGAGGGGTCCCTTCGGTCGGCTAGAGAGGCCAGGGGCGCCCCCCGCCGGAACGTCGAGCGCCGACCCGTTCTGAGCGAGGGGCACCGTCGGTCGCTCTTGTCGACCGGAGGGACCCTTCACCCGGAACGCTCACCCGGCGAGGCGCTCCTCGTGCCCCGCGCGGAACGTCCGCCGGTACTGCTGCGGCGTGGCGCCGAGGCGTCGGCAGAAGTGCTTGCGGAGCCCGGCCGCCGTCGCGAACCCGCAGCGCGCCGCGACCGCCTCGACGGGCAGGTCGGTCCCCTCGAGGAGCTCCTGCGCGCGACGCACCCGCTCCGCGGCGAGCCACTGCACCGGCGTCTCCCCGGTGGCGTCACGGAAGCGGCGGGCGAACGTCCGCGGGCTCGTGCCCACCGCGTCCGCCCACTCACGGACCTCGATCGGCTCGTCGAGCCGCTCGCGCGCCCAGTCCAGCCACGCCCCGAACGGCGTGCCGGACGGCTCCGGGACCGGTGTCGGCACGTACTGCGCCTGCCCGCCGTCGCGGTGCGGGGGGACGACGCTCCACCGGGCCGCCGTCCCCGCGACGCGGCTGCCGTGGTCGAGGCGGACCAGGTGCAGGCAGAGGTCGAGGCCCGCGGCCGAGCCGGCCGAGGTGAGCACGTCGCCGTCGTCGACGTAGAGCACGGCGGGCTGCACCGCGACCGAGGGGTGGCGGCGGGCCAGCTCGTCGAGCGAGTCCCAGTGGGTGATCGCCGGCCGCCCGTCGAGCAGGCCCGCCGCGGCCAGGACGAAGGCGCCGGTGCAGATCGACGCGATCCGGGCCCCCCGCGCGTGGGCCCGGCGCAGCGCCTCGAGCAGGGCCGGCGGGAAGGTCCGCCGGCTGTCGTGCGGCGGCGGGACGAGGACGGTGTCGGCCTCGTCGAGCGCCTCGAGCCCGTGGGGCGTGTCCAGCGTCGCCCACTCCCCCAGCCGCACCGGGCCGTCCTCGGCCGCGCAGACCCGCAGGTCGTACCAGGGGATGCCCATCGACTCGCCGCGGCTCGCGCCGAAGATCTCGACGATGGTCGAGAGCTCGAACAGCGGTGCGTGGTCGGTGACCGGCGCGGCGACGACGTGCATGGCAGCAATGTATCCGAACATGACGTTCCTGCCACTCGTGACGGCCTCACGACCGCCCGACGATGAGTCCCATGACGCGCTTCGGGGCCGCACTCCGCACCTGGTGGGACGAGCAGCAGTACGCCTGGGAGGTGCTGCTGCGGGCGCAGCGGCCGTGGGAGCAGGAGGGCCCGCTGCGCTGGCAGCGGCGCCTGGGCACCGGGTGGGAGCTCCACGGCTCATTCGTGGACAAGTAGACCGAACGGCCTCACGTCGGTCGCGCCGAGGTCGATGGCCCCGAGTTCGGCCCCTAGGTCTCGAATGGCGACGAAAGGGATGGCCGGCGGTGCTGGAGCAGCCGACGGCGGGACGACGCGGTCATGACGCGGTTCGGTGCCGGCACCGTCAGGAGGACGACGGGCCGTCGTCCCCCAGCACCGCGGCCGCGACCCCGTCGACGTGCACGACGTTCCGCGCGCGTGACCAGCGGACGCCGAGGTGGACCAGGTCCCACAGCGCGGGGATCGCACGGAGCCGGCCGACGCCCACGGTCACCCGCCGCCCCTCCCCGTCCGTCAGGGCCAGCCGGCGCCGCGAGGTGCCCTCGACGGCGACCAGGTCGTAGAGGTCGACCCACGACCGCTCGTCGGCCAGCCAGTCCGCGCCGGCCGCGAGGTAGGTGGCCGCCACGACGCGGACGACGACCACGGCGCCGGCGGCGAGCAGCGCGGCCACGAACCAGCCGGCGGTCGCGCCCCCCGCGAGCACCAGGACCACGGCGGCGACCACGACGACCAGCGCCGCGGCCGCGAGGATCGTCCGCCGGGAGAAGCCGGAGCGGCCCACGAACAGCG
>NZ_JBVPVA010000572.1:0-6151 GCF_055612215.1 Actinomycetospora sp.
GTGGGGCTCCCGACGCCGAGCGCGTGCGCGGTGTCGATCATCGTCTCGGGGCCGAGGGCCACGGCGAGCTGGTAGAAGTACACGTCGTTCGACCAGGCGATCGCGTCGACGAGGTTCTGGGGCGGCAGCACCCGCCAGTTGTCGAACGTGTGGTCGCCGTACGTGAAGCTGCCCCCGGTGGGGATCACGCGGTCCGGCGGGATCACCGGGTGGACCATGTCGGCGGCGGCGTTGACGAGCTTGTAGGTGGATCCCGGCGGGACCGCCGAGGCGATGGCGTGGTCGAGCATCGGGCTCCCGGGTGCCGCCGAGGCGGCCGCCAGCGCGGCGGAGTCCCTCGGCGGGCCGTAGAGGCCGTCGTCGTGGCTGGGCCAGCTGGCCAGCGCGAGCAGGGCGCCGGTGCGCGGGTCCATCGCGACCGCGGCGCCGACCGACCCCGCGCGACTCCCCGTCAACGAGGCCGCGACGTCGGCGACGAGGCGCTGCTGCATGCCGAGGTCGAGGGTCAGGGTGAGCGCCGCGCCGGGCACCGGGTCGCGGCGGGCGGCGGGCGCCACCGGTCGGCCGGTGGGATCGACCCAGAAGCACTGCTCGCCCGGCACGCCGCGCAGGACGGCGTCGTAGGACTGCTCGACCCCGGCCCGGCCGGTGGTGCCGCGCGGGTCGAGGTCGGCGTGCCGGGCGGTCTCGGTCGGGGTCGCGGCACCGACCCAGCCGAGGACCGGGGCGAGTACCGGGCCCGTGGGATAGCTCCGCCGGGGCGCGGGGACGACGACGACGCCGGGCAACGCCGCCCGGGCGACCACGTCACCGGTGGGCCCGGGAACCACCCCGGCGTCGACGCCGGGCGTGGTCGCGGGAGCGGCGTCGACGAGGGCGTGGAGTTCGCCCGGCGGGCGTCCCAGGAGGACGGCGAGGCGGTCGACGGCGCCCGGCGAGGCCCGCAGCAGGGCCGGGACGGCCTGCACGTCCCGGTCGCCGGCGTCGGCGGCGAGCACGGCGCCGTGCCGGTCGACGATTGCGCCGCGGGGCGCCGGGATCGTCAGGCACCGGGTCATCTGGTCCACACCCGCGGCGAGCGCCACCGGGTCCCGGACGAGGCCGACCCCGTACCCGGCGAACACGGCGAGGACGGCAGTCACGACGACCGCGGCGGAACGGGCGAGCCGGGGACGGGTGCGGGCGGCGGGCGACCAGAGGGGGCGGCGCGCACCGTCCCGGCGGCCTCCGAGTGCGAACCCGAGGGCCACCAGGTGGACGACCGTGGCGGTGCCCCCGACGGAGAGGAGCGGGAACGGGACACCCGCGACGGGCAGCAGACCGAGGTTCCCGCCGGTCGACACGACGAGCTCGACGCCGACCAGGACCGCGAACCCGGCGCAGAGCAGCCGTCCGACGGCGCTGCGCGGCGAGCGCGCCCCGAGGACGCACCGCCAGATGATCACGAGGCCGGCGACGACGGCGAGGCCCGCGGCGACCGCGCCCCATCCCGAGGCGAGGGAGGCGAGCGCGAGATCGGTCTCGCGCTCGGGCAGGTAGTCCGCGGCCAGGGTGTGCACCGGGTCGCCGTGATCGCCCCACCAGCCCCCGCGCGCGATCGCGAGCCGGGCCTGGCGCACGGCCCAGCCCGGACCGGCGGCCGACTGGGAGCCCGTCACGAAGGTCCCGAGCCGGGCGAGCTGGTAGTCGTGCAGGAGACCGAGGGCGAGCGGGGCCGCGACGGCGGCTCCCGCAAGCACCGGCACCAGGAACCGCGCCGGCACCCGCGCGCTGACCAGCACGACGACGGCGGTGACCGTGAGCAGGGTGGCCGTGGACAGATCGGGCTGTCCGGCGACGAGGACGACCGGCACGGCGGCCAACGGGAGGGCGAGCACGAAGCGGCGCCAGGTGGGCCGGCCCCGGGTGAGGACGGCGGCCAGCACGAGGGGGACCGCCAGCTTGGCGAGCTCGGAGGGCTGCACCGTGACCGCCCCGGCTCCGAGCCAACGACGGGCCCCGTTGACCTGCAGGCCGCCGACGAGGACGAAGAGCAGGAGGGCCACCGTCGTGCCGTAGACCGCCCACGCGAGCGCGGGCGTGGCGGGGCGGCGCCGCGCGGCGAGCAGGAGCAGCAGGGCGAGTCCGAGGCCGCCGGTCACGAGCTTCGTCACCGCCGCGTCCGGCTCGCCGGCCGCGAGGAGGTTGGCCGCGCCCAGGCCCACGAGCAGCGTCGCGGCGAGCACCGCGGCGACGTCCGCGACGACCGGGCGTCGGGGCTCGGCCCCGCGCTCGTCCCTCGCCCGGGCGTCGGCCTGCCGCCGGACAGCGCGGCTCTCGCTGCCCGCGCGACCCGCGACGCGCCGACGCCAGGCCCGGCGCACCCGGCGCAGCGGCCCGCGCCGGGCCCGCCCCCAGCCGTCGTCGGGATCGGACGGCGGGGGAGACGGGTCGTCCCATCCGCCGGTCCCGCCGCTCAGCACGGCCCGGAGCCGATCGGCACGGCGGTGGACGCCGTTCGGGCGGGCGCCGTGGTGACGGCGACGAGGGCCAGGGCGCGACCGGCCGGCAGGGGAACGGTGGTCACGCCGTAGGAAGACCCCGTCGCCGCGGGGACGACGCCGGTGCCCAGCGGCACGACGGAGCCGCGGCACCGGTCCAGCGCGAGGACGGTCCACGGCGCGGGGCTCGCCGGCGCCCCCGGCGTGCGGTCGACCGCGACCAGCACGGTGCACGTGCCTCCCGGGACGCACGGTGGACCGAGGAGGCGGAGGCGGACGGCGGCGACGTCGCCGGCCGCGGCGGGCGCGAGGCGGGGGATCGCCGGGAGCGGAGGTGTCCTCGCCGTCCGGACGACCTCCGGGACGTCGGCGGCCTCGCGCAGGTGCGCGAGGTCGGCCCGGATGCGTCCCTGGAGCAGGCCGAGCTCGGTGATCACCACGATCACGACCGCGGCCAGCGCGGCGAGCCACGGCCAGCTCCGCCGCCAGGTGCGGGCGGCGAGGGCGCGGGCGTCCCGCGAACGGCGCGGCGGCGGGAACGGCGGGCAGGGGAGGAGCCGGTCGGCCGGAGCCGGAGCCGGAGGTGCCGGGGTCGCGGGCGACGGGGCGGACGGTTCCGGCTCGGTGGAACGGGTGGGCGCAGCGGCCATCGTGGCGTCCCGGGCCGGTGGTTCAGGCGGGACGGGCGCGAGGTGCGGGGCGGCCACCGGCCAGCGCGAGGCCCTCCCCGACGCACGTCCTCGGCCGCTCCGGGACCTTGACGGGCAGACCGAGGGCGGCCTCGAGCTCCTCGCGCAGGCGTGACGCGGAGGAGGCCCCGCCGACGAGCACCACTCCGCTCGCGAGCAGGTCCGGGACGCCGGCCACCGGGAGGTCGTCGAGGCAGTCGGCCAGCGCGGAGACCGTGCGGCGCACGATCGGGACGACGGCCGTCTCGACCTCGCTCACCTCGATCGTCACCGTGCGGGGCCGCCCGCTCACGACGTCGCGCCCCTCGGCGGGGACCGGCTCGCGCGCCGACGAGGCGGCGATCTTCAGCGCGTCGGCGGCCGCCGAGGAGACGTGCAGGCCGTACCGGTCCCGCAGATGCCCGCGCAGGGCGGCGGTCATCTCGTCGCCCGCATGGCGGCAGGCGCGGTGGGCCAGGACGACGCCGCGGCAGAAGACCGCGATCTCCGCCGTGCCCGCGCCCACGTCGACGACGGACTGGACGCGGGGGTCGTCGAGGTCGAGACCGCATCCGAGGGCCGCCGCGAGGGGCGCGGCGAGCAGGTCGACGTGCCCGAGGCCGGCCTCCTCCGCCGATTCGGCGAGCGCGCGACGCTCCAGCGGGGTGACGTCGACCGGGCAGCTCAGGACCGCGTGCGGGCGGCGGATGCGCCAGCGGCCGCGTGCCGTCCGTCGGACGACTTCGTGGAGGTAGGTGCGGACGAGGGTCAGATCGGTGACGACGCCTGCGCGCAGGGGATACCCCACCCGGGCGCCCGACGGGGTGCGGCCGGCGAGGGCGGCGGCCGCGTCACCGATGATCAGCTCCCGACCCCGCCCCGCCGGCCACTCCACCAGCAGGGACGCCTCGTCGTGCACCACACCGTCGCGGGGGTGGCAGACCACCGTCGTCGCGGTCCCCAGGTCGATGCCGAAGTCCGCCACCTCTGCCCCCTCGCTCCCGCACCTCCCGCCGGTCGGCGAGGATCGACGCTAGGAGCGTGAGAACGAGTCCTCCAGGGTCGTTGCTCCCCTCGGCGGCGTCCGAAGGTCCCGAAGGGGACGGGGCGAGCCGACGGCGGCCGCGCCCGGGTGGTCGGTGGCCCGGAGCCCGGTGGCGGTGAGCATGCCCTGCCGCACCGTCAGCCGCGTCTGTACCTGGCTGAGCACGGGGAGCAGTGCGGCGTCCAGACCGGAGGCCCCGTGCGCGTCCACCCGGATGTGGCGGACGCCGGCCGCGACGAGTGCCTGCAGGTGCTCGGCCACCCGCGCCACCGCGGCGGGGCCCTGCTCGCCGCGCAGCACCACCAGCCCGTCCTCGCCCTCGACCATCGAGCCGACGAAGCCCGTCCGCGTCCCGAACCCGGTCATCGCCGACCCCCTCGCCTCGTGACGTGCGCTCCACACCCTGGTGACCGCGCCGTATCCCGGGAAAGGGCCGTTGGTCCCGAATCCGGGGCGCGCGTCAGAGCGTCAGGTGCGACATCCGGCCGATCCGGATGGCGTTGCCGAACGGATCGCGAATGGCGAAGTCGGTCCCGTAGGGCTGTTCGATCGGTTCCTGCGTGACGTCGGCACCGGCGGCGACGACCTCGTCGAACGTCTTCCGGACGTCGTCGGTGGTGAAGGCCAGCCACCCGCCACCGGCCCCGACCGTCACCAGTTCCCGGATCCGTTCCGCGGTCGCGTCGTCGTGCGCGGGCGGGCCGGGCCGCTCCAGCAGGATCTCCTTGTCGGTCCCCGGGACGCGGACGGTGAGCCAACGCATGGCGCCGAAGTCGACGTCGGCCGCGACCTCCAGCCCCAACACCCCCGTGTAGAACTCCAGCGCTCGGTCCTGGTCGAGGACGAAGATGGACGAGAGGTTGTTCGAGGTGAGCACGGTGATCCTCCGCGGTCGTGGCTGCCGGTTCGATCAGCGACGATAGGAGCGCTCCGGGCCCGCGGCGTTATCCAGAAGTGCTCTGCGTGGCCGCGTCGTCGACCTCGTGGTGAAGGGGGGCCGACCGTGAGCGAGGCCGACGAGGACGCCCGGCGGCGCCTGCTGCGGGCCCGGGATCTCATGGATCGCGGCTACGCCCGGCCGCTGGACGTCGACCAGCTCGCGCGGGTCGCCCTGATGGCGCGGTCCCACTTCATCCGCGAGTTCCGGCGGGTCTTCGGCGAGACCCCGTACCGGTACCTGCAGCGGCGGCGGGTCGAGCGGGCCATGTTCATGCTGCGTCACAGCACCGACACGGTCACCGAGGTGTGCGCGAACGTGGGCTTCACCAGCCTCGGGACGTTCAGTCGGACGTTCACCGCGATCGTCGGGGCGACCCCGACGGCCTACCGGCGAGCCTGCGCGGCCACCGAGCAGAAGGCGCCCACGTCCTTCGCGATGCGGTGGACCCGGCCCGCCGACCACTCCGGGTCGTGACCACGGCCGCAGCGGATCAGGGCGAGTGCCGCGGCGACCACGGACCGCGGGGTCACGGCGCGGAGCCCACCCGAACGAGGGCCGCCGCGAGCACGTCCCAGGCGACGGCGTGGTCCTGGCCGTCCAGGACGTGGTGGCTGCCGGCGGGGAGCACGGCGGTGAGGGCGCGGGCGGCCGTGTCGGCCCACGCTCCGGTCTCGCTGCCGGTCAGCACCACGGTCGGGACGGCGACGGACCCGAGGCCGGTGGGCAGGGTGCTGTCGCCCATGACCAGGGCGTCGTGGAGCAGGGTGGGGGCGATGGCCTCGAGGTCGGCCCACCCAGGTCCCTGTCGCATGCCCGCGATGGCCTGCTCGGGCAGACCCACGGTGGTCAGGAACAGGGCCATCGCGTCACCGGGCCGACCGTCGTCGAGCCGGGCGGTCAGCTCGGTGACGTACAGCTGGTGGCGGCGCGGGGCGTCCGGATCGACCATGATCGGCGGCTCCCACAGCGCGAGCTCGACGATCGGCAGCCCGGCGACGGCGGCGCGCAGCGCGAGGAC
>NZ_JBVPVA010000623.1:0-4005 GCF_055612215.1 Actinomycetospora sp.
CAGGCCAGCGGCGGTGCGGATCCTCTAGGGTCCGGCGCCATGGCGAGCGCGAAGCAGATCGTCTCCGAGCTCGGGCGGCCGGGGCCGCACGAGGTGCTGCGCGGCGAGCTGGCGCTCGTCGGCCTGCCCGGCGTGGTGTTCACGCCCGCCTCCGGCGAGGGCCTGCCCGCGGTCGCGTTCGGGCACGACTGGCTGAACCCGGCGTCGCGCTACCTCGGCCTGCTGCGCCACCTCGCGTCGTGGGGCATCGTCGCCGTGGCGCCCGACACCGAGCGCGGGCCCTTCGCCTCGCACCGCCGCCTCGCCACCGACCTGCGCACCGCGCTCGACGTCTGCTCCTCGGTGCGCCTGGGCGGGACCGCGCGGGGCGCCCAGGTCAGCGTCGACCCCCGCAAGCTCGGGCTCGCCGGACACGGGATGGGCGCGGGCGCCGCGGTGCTCGCGGCCAGCGTGACCGCCCACGACACCCGGGTGCAGGCCGTCGGCGAGCCCTACTGGGAGTCCGGCTCCGACCTCGTCGTGCAGGCCGTCGCGACCATCGCGCTCTCGGAGTCCCGGCCCTCGGCCCAGGAGGCCGCCCGGGCCGTGCACGTCCCCGGCATGCACCTCGCGTTCGGCAAGGACCTCGTGGCGCCCCCGGCCGCCGGGACGCAGCCCGTCGCCGAGGCCTGGGCGGGCCCGTCGGTGATGCGGACCATCAAGAAGGCGAGCCACCTCGGCATCGTCGAGGGCAAGCACTGGAGCGACCTCGTCCTCGACGGCAAGGCCGACCTCGGCGTCGGGACCCAGGTCAAGGCCCTGCTCACCGGGTTCCTGCTCCACCACCTCGCCGGGGAGAAGAAGTACTCCGACGTCGTCGACGGCTCCGTGAAGGGCACCGACGTGAAGGTCTACCGGGAGTCGTCCACCGTCTGAGCCGGACCGGCGGCTCCCGACGGCCCGGGTGGGTCGTCGTCGGACGCCCCGTCCGGGTCGCCGTCACCGTCGAGGTCGAGGTCGAGGTCGGTCAGGGACCCGAGCGCGGCGAGGATCTCGGGCAGCGCCAGCAGGTCCGGGGGCAGGGCGCCCGCGTCGACGGCGAGGTCCTCGACCTCGCCTGCGGGGCGGCCGGAGAGCGCCCGCAGCACCCCGATGCGCTCGGCGAGGTCGCGCCAGGTGGCGGCGATCGCCTCGTCGGTGCGGTCGGCGGCGTCGAGGTAGCGGTGCAGCCGCGCGTCGACGTCGGCCGCCCACGCGCGCGCCGCCGCGGTGTCGGGGTCGGCCGGCGGGCCCGGCAGGTCGGCGGCCAGCTCGGTCGCCGCGGTCGCCCGGTCGGCGACGTCGTCGGCCACCGCCAGCCCCGCGCCCTCGACGGTGTCCGCGGTCTCCTCGAGCAGCGTCACGATCTCCTGGGCGGCGCGCCCGAGCGACACGACCCGGTCGGCGACCTCGTCGGCCGACGGCCCGGACCAGTGCTCCCAGAGTGCACCCGCCTCCTCCGCCAGGGCCCGGTGGCGCGCGCGGATGCGGGCGGCGGCACCCCGGAGATCCTCCGCGCCCGCGGCCAGGGCGGCGAAGCGCACGCCGCGCTGGGCCGCGTGGCGGGTGAGCAGCCCCGCGGCGTCCACGGGCGGGGCCGGGAGCCCGGCCGGCCCGGCGAGCGCGAGCCGGGCGGGGAGCAGGGCGGCCACGACGCCGACGGCGCCGTCCGCGGCCGCGAGCACCGCGTCGGAATCGGGGACGCCGAGGTCGGCCAGCCGACGGGCCGGCGGCACGGCGCGCAGCGGGGACGCGGCGGGGCCGCCTCCCCGCCGGTGTCCCGGACGCCGCGTCACGCGCACCAGCCTCCTCTGCCCGCGGACCCGGATCCACACCGGCCGCCCGCGGGTTCCGTCCCGCCACGGCCCGTCGAGTGGTCCCCGGGCGCGGTCCGGTGCCCGGGCCCGCAGCGCTGCGGGACCACTCGTGATCGGCGTCAGGCCGCGGTCGCGACGAGGGCCGCGAGGCGGTCGGCGACCTCGCGCGCGACGTCCTCGGTGGGCGCCTCGACCATGACGCGCACGACCTGCTCGGTCCCCGAGGGACGCAGCAGCACCCGCCCCCGGCCCGCGAGCGCGGCCTCCTCGGCGGCGACCGCTTCGGCGACCCGCGGCGAGGCGCCGACGGCGGCCTTGTCGTGGACGTGCACGTTCACGAGCACCTGCGGGAGGCGCTCGACGACGGCGGCCAGGTCCCCGAGCGACCGGCCGGTCGTGGCCATCCGCGCCATGAGGCGGAGCGCGGTGAGCAGGCCGTCGCCGGTGGTGGCGTGCCCCGGGAGCACGACGTGCCCGGACTGCTCGCCGCCGAGGGTGAACGCCCCGGTGCGCAGCTCCTCGAGCACGTAGCGGTCGCCGACGGCGGTGGTGCGCACCGCGATCCCGGCCTCGTCCATGGCGAGGTGGAGCCCGAGGTTGCTCATCACCGTGGCGACCAGCGTGTCCTGGGCGAGCTCCCCGGCCTCGCGCATCCCCACGGCGAGGACGCCGAGGATCTGGTCGCCGTCGACGACGGTGCCGTCGGCCGCCACCGCGAGGCAGCGGTCGGCGTCGCCGTCGTGGGCGATGCCGAGGTCCGCCCCGTGCGCGACGACCGCCTTGCACAGGCCGTCGAGGTGGGTGGAGCCGACGCCCTCGTTGATGTTCCAGCCGTCGGGCTCGGCCGCGAGCGTCGTGACCCGGGCGCCGGCGCGCTCGTAGGCGCGGGGAGCGGCCAGCGACGCGGCGCCGTGCGCGCAGTCGACGACCACGTGCAGCCCGTCGAGCCGGACCGGGGTGGCCGCGAGGAGGTGGTCGAGGTAGAGGGCGAGCGCGTCGGGCTCGTCGGTGACGCGTCCGATGTCGTGCCCGGTCGGCCGCTCGGCCGGCTGCACGGGCCGGGCGGCGTGGGCCTCGATCTCGTCCTCGACGGCGTCGGGGAGCTTGTGCCCCCCGGACGCGAACAGCTTGATGCCGTTGTCGGGCATCGCGTTGTGCGACGCGGAGATCATGACGCCGAGGTCGGCGCCGAGCCGCGCGGTCAGGAACGCGACGGCCGGCGTCGGGAGCACGCCGACCCGCCGGACGTCGGCGCCCGCGGCGGAGAGGCCGGCGCACACCGCGGCCTCGAGCATCTCCCCGCTCGCCCGGGGGTCGCGGCCGACGACCGCCACCGGACGCGCCGAACCGCCACCCCCCGCGTGCTCGACGAGCACGCGGGCGGCGGCGGAGGCGACGGAGAGGGCCAGCTCGGGCGAGAGGTCGGCGTTCGCGAGGCCGCGGACGCCGTCGGTCCCGAACAGGCGACCCATCAGCGCTTCGAGTACTGCGGAGCCTTCCGGGCCTTCTTCAGGCCGTACTTCTTGCGCTCCGTGGCCCGCGGGTCACGGGTGAGGAAGCCGGCCTTCTTCAGGCCCGGGCGGTCCTCGGGGTCGATGAGGACGAGCGCCCGCGCGATGGCGAGGCGGAGCGCGCCGGCCTGGCCCGACGTCCCGCCACCGGTGAGGTTGGCGTAGATGTCGAACTGCTCGGTGCGCTCGGTGTTCACGAGCGGCTCACGGATGAGCTGCTGGTGCACCTTGTTCGGGAAGTAGTCGTCGAACGCCTTGCCGTTCATCGTCAACTTGCCGTTGCCGGGGACGAGGCGCACCCGGACGATGGCCTTCTTGCGGCGGCCGACCGTCTGGATGGGGCGGTCGATCGTGGCGAAGACCGGGGCCGGGGCGTCGCCGAAGACCTCGGCGCCCAGCTCGTCGTCGCCCGTCGCCTCGACGGCATCGCCACCGTCGGCGGGCAGGTTCGCGGCCTCGGCGAGCGACTGCCCGCCCTCCGGGGCCTCGGAGCTGATCTCGTAGTCGGCGCTGTCGGGCTCGACGCTCGGGTCGTCGGGGGTGGTCACTGGCTCACCTGTCGGATCTCGTACGGCACGGGCTGCTGGGCGGCGTGCGGGTGCTCGGGGCCGGCGTAGACCTTGAGCTTCGACGCCATCGCCCGGCCCAGACGGTTGTGG
>NZ_JBVPVA010000749.1:0-1723 GCF_055612215.1 Actinomycetospora sp.
GCCGAGTCGCGGTCTTCGGGGGCGAACGTCTTCGGGGAGTACTCGTCGACGTCGGGCAGCAGCACCGGCAGGTCGGAGTTCGGCAGCGCCCGCGGGATGGACGGGCCGCCGTCGGTCTCGCCGTCGGCGGCGTAGGCGACGGGGAACGGCTCGCCCCAGTACCGCTGCCGGCTGAACAGCCAGTCCCGCAGCTTGTACTGCACGACCGCCTCGCCGTCGCCGCGCCCGGCCAGCCACGCGATGATCGCGGCCTTCGCCTCGCCGACGCCCAGGCCGTTCAGCGAGATCTCGTCGTTCGCGGAGTTGATCGCCGCGCCCGAGCCGACGTAGGCCTCGCCGTCGAAGCCCTCCGGGGGCTGCACGGTCCGGCGGATCGGCAGGCCGAACACCGTCGCGAAGTCCCAGTCGCGCTGGTCCTGTCCGGGCACGGCCATGATCGCGCCGGTGCCGTAGCCCATCAGCACGTAGTCGGCCACGAAGACCGGCAGCGGCTCGCCGTTGACCGGGTTGACCGCCCAGGCGCCGGTGAAGACGCCGGTCTTGTCGCGCGCCTCCTGGCGCTCCAGGTCCGAGCGGGAGCCGACGACGCTGCGGTAGCCGGCGATCGCGTCGGCGGGGGTCTCGGCCCCGCCGGTCCAGCGACCGTCGAGCTCCTCGCCGGTGCCCGGCTGCGGCCACGCGGCGGGCAGGATCGCATCGACGAGCGGGTGCTCGGGGGCCAGGACCAGGTACGTCGCGCCGAACAGCGTGTCCGGCCGCGTCGTGAACACCTCGATGGAGCGCTCGGGCGCACCGGGACCGTCCCCGCGCACCCCGAACCGCACCGTCGCGCCCTGCGAGCGGCCGATCCAGTTGCGCTGCATCGCCTTGACCGAGTCCGGCCAGTCGACGCCGTCCAGGTCGTCGGCCAGGCGGTCGGCGTACGCGGTGATCCGCATCATCCACTGACGCAGCCGCCGTCGGAACACGGGGAAGTTGCCGCGCTCGGAGCGGCCGTCGGCGGTGACCTCCTCGTTGGAGAGCACCGTGCCCAGCGCCGGGCACCAGTTGACCGGCGCCTCGGCCAGGTAGGCCAGCCGGTACCCGTCCAGGACGCGGTCCTGCTCGGGGCGCGACAGCGTCGACCAGTCCCGGCCGTCGGGCACCTCACGGATCCCGGACGCGAACTCGGCCTCCAGCTCGGTGATCGGCCGCGCCCGGTCCGCCACCGGGTCGAACCACGACCCGTGGATCTGCAGGAAGATCCACTGCGTCCAGCGGTAGAACTCGACGTCGGTGGTCGCCACCGACCGGCGCGTGTCGTGCGCCAGCCCGAGCCGACGGATCTGGGCGCGGTAGCGCTCGATGTTCGCCTCGGTCGTGGCGCGTGGGTGCGTGCCGGTCTGCACCGCGTACTGCTCGGCGGGCAGCCCGAACGCGTCGAAGCCCATCGTGTGCAGCACGGTGCGTCCGGTCATGCGCAGGAAGCGGCCCAGCACGTCGGTGCCGATGAAGCCCAGCGGGTGCCCGACGTGCAGCCCCGCGCCGCTCGGGTACGGGAACATGTCCATCAGGTAGAACTTCTCGCCCGGGTCGAGCACCTCGCCGTCGGCGAGCGGGCCGGACGGGTTCGGGGTCGAGAAGGTCTGCTCGGCCTCCCAGCGGTCCTGCCAGCGCGCCTCGATCCCGCTGGCCAGCGCGGCGGTGTAGCGGTAGGGCGGCACCCCACGGCCGGGCTCGGCGT
>NZ_JBVPVA010000929.1:0-1180 GCF_055612215.1 Actinomycetospora sp.
CAGCGTCGCGCCGTCGTAGACCGAGGTGCCGCGGCGCGCGTCGGCCCCGTCGGCGGACGTGGGCCGTGCGAACGCTCCCGAGGCCTCCGGCTGCGCGGGCGCGGGGAGGACGGGCGGCTCGACGGCGGAGGTGCGTGGTGCCGCCGACGCGGCGCCGTCCGACACCCGGACGACGGCGAGCCGTGGCGTGTGGCCCACTCCGCTCACCTGGTCGCCCCCTCACCGGCGGTTCCGGCCGGACCCGATCGGGTCGCTCGGCCGCCTCCTGATCACCGCAACGAAGGAGACCTCAGTGAGGTCCGGCCGCATCACCCCGTCGAGTGGACCGTGGCGCCGACCGTCCTTTATTGCGCGGTCGGGTGGCATCAAGTCGAGCGTTCTGTCTCAACCCGGACGATGAACGGTCCGGGAACTCCGGGTGGATGCGACGAACGGCACACCCTCCACCGCGTGTCGCTCGACCTGCAGTGCGTGTCACCCAGACGCGCGTCAGCTGGCACGGATCGTGCCGGACGGGACGCGTCAACGGTCACCGACGAGCCGCGACCGGTACCCGCTGCCCATTCGGTTCACACGTGATCACCCGAAGGAAGGTGTCGTTCACCGGTCCTCGTGCCCCGCCACCTCGGCCACGTGACGGCGGACCACCCCGTCCGAGCCGGCCGCCTCGGCGACCGCCGCGGCCACCGCGGGGGCCACGCGGGGGTCCAGCGCGCTGGGGACGATGTGGTCGACACCGAGGTCCTCCTCCGCGATGCGGAAGATCGCGTCGGCGGCGGCGAGCTTCATGTGCTCGGTGATGCGCCGGGCGGCCGCGTCGAGGGCGCCGGCGAAGACGCCGGGGAACGCGAGCACGTTGTTGATCTGGTTCGGGTAGTCGCTTCGTCCCGTCGCGACCACCGACGCGTGCTTCCGGGCCACCGCGGGATCGATCTCGGGGTCCGGGTTGGACAGGGCGAACACGATCGCGTCGTCGGCCATCGACTCGATCACCGACTCGGGCACCGTCGACCCCGACAGCCCGAGGAAGACGTCCGCGCCCTGCAGCGCCGTCGACAGGTCACCGCGCAGCCCGCGCGGGTTGGTCTGCTCGGCGAGCGCGTACTTGGCGACGTTCATGTTCTCGCGCGCGGTGTGGATCACCCCGCGGGAGTCGAGCACGGTCACGTCCTCGACCCCG
>NZ_JBVPVA010000947.1:0-2921 GCF_055612215.1 Actinomycetospora sp.
GGCCCCGACGATCCGCAGCGCGAACTCCGCGTACTGGTCGGCCACCTCGTCGGCCGACAGCGGCCCGTCCTCGGAGAACCAGCGGGCGATGCTCACGCACAGCTCGCGGATGGCGAACGAGGCCAGCGCGGGCGAGTCGACGTGGAACACCCCGCGCGCCACGCCGTCGGAGATCACCGCGCGCAGCGCGTGCTCGTGCTCGCGCCGCCGCGCCTGCATCGCCGAGAGCACCGGCTCGTCGAGGCTGGTGGTGTCCCGGTTGACGACGAGGGCCTCCCGACGGTGCGTGGCGTGCCGGTAGGCGTAGACCCGCGCCGCCCGGTGCAGCACCTCGGCCGGCTCACCGCCCGCGTCGCGCACGGCGTAGAAGTCCGCGAGGACGCCCGCGGTGGCGGCGTCGACGATCGCCGCGAGCAGCTCGTGCTTCGAGCGCATGTGGTTGTAGAGGCTCGGGGTCCGCACGCCGAGGGCGCCGGCGATCTCGGAGAGCGCCGTGCCGTGGTAGCCGCGCTCGGCGAAGAGGGTGAGGGCACCGTCGAGCACGGTGTGGCTGGTGAGGGGGTCGCGACCCGAGGGCGCGCGGGTCGTGGACGGCGCTGCGGACACGGACCCCTCCCTTCGCCTGGTCTCTCACCGTAGCGACTAACGAGCGTTCGTGAGCCCTTGTGCGGACCACCATGCCGCCCTACCGTCGCTAACGAGCGTTAGTTCGAGGAGGCCACCGCGATGCTGCGCACCGAGCTGATCCGGCCGATCGGGGAGCTCCTCGACCGCCACGCCGCCGAGCGCGGCCCGGTCACCGCCTTCGTCGACGACGAGCGCCGCATCACCTACGGCGAGCTCGCGCGCACCACGGCACGCCTCGCGGGCCACCTCGTCGACGCCGGGCTGCGACCCGGCGACCGGGTGGCGATGGTGATGGGAAACCGCGTCGAGACCGCCGAGACCTACCTCGCGATCCCCCGCGCCGGGGGCGTCGCCACCTGCGTGAACGCCGACGCGGCCCCGGCCGAGCTGGCGTCCGTGCTCGCCGACTGCGGCGCCCGCGTGCTCGTCACCGACGCCGAGCACGCCGCCCTCGTCGAGGGACTGGTCGACACGGACAGCACGGTGGTCGTCGTGGGCGGTCCCCGCGATGGGTGGCTGGACTACGCCGAGCTCCTCGCGACGGAGCCACGGTCCCCCGCCCCGGACCCCGACGACCTCGACGCGACCGCCTTCATGCTCTACACCTCCGGCACCACCGGCCGGCCGAAGGGCGTCGAGCTCACCCTGCGCAGCTGCCTGTGGGTGGTGGCGGCGTGCTGGGCGCCGATCGCGGGGATCGGGGCGGGCGACGAGGTGCTCTGCGTCCTGCCGCTCTTCCACTCCTACGCCCTCGACTGCTGCGTCCTCGCCGTCGCCGCGACCGGCGCGAGCGAACGGATCCTCCCCCGCTTCTCCCCGGGCCGAGTGCTGGAACTGCTCGCCGAGGGCGGACCCACCGTGCTGCCCGGGGTACCGACCGGCTTCTCCTACCTGGTGCAGGCCGCGCAGGGACGGACCCCGCCGCACCGGCTCCGGGTCGCGATCTCGGCGGGCGCGATCCTGCCCGCGGCGTTGGACCGGGCCTTCGAGGAGTGCTTCGGGGTCCCGCTGCTCGACGGGTACGGCATCACCGAGACCTCGACGATGGTCGCCATGAACTGGGCGCACGGCGGGCGGCCATACGGCTCGTGCGGGCTGCCGCTGCCGGGCCTCTCGGTGCGGCTGGTGGACCCGGCGACGGGCGTCGACGCCCCGCCGGGCGGGGAGGGCGAGCTCTGGGTCCGCGGCCCCGGCGTCATGCGGGGCTACCACGGCCGGCCCGAGCAGACGGCCGAGGTGCTGGTCGACGGCTGGTACCGCACCGGCGACCTCGCGCGGAGCGACCCGCACGGCTACCTGACCATCTGCGGCCGCACCAAGGAGATGATCATTCGGGGCGGCGAGAACATCTACCCCGCCGAGATCGAGAACGTGCTCCAGCGCGCGCCCGGGGTCGCGGACGCCGCCGTCGTCGGGCAGCCGCACCCGGACCTCGGGGAGGTCCCGGTCGCCTTCGTCGTCGCCGCCGACCCCGACGGGCCCGACGCACCCGACGAGGACGACCTCCGTGCCTTCTGCCGCCGCGAGCTCACCTGGTTCAAGGTCCCGGCCGCGATCCGGTTCACCGGGGCGATCCCCCGGACCGGCTCGGGCAAGGTGAAGCGCTTCGAGCTGGCCCGCCTCCTCGACACGGCGCCCACGACGGCGGGGGTGCCCTCGTGAGGGTCGGCGACGTCGAGATCGTGCCGATCGTCGACGGCACCGGGCGCGAGAAGGCCCGGGCGGTGCTCTCGGTGCCGGGCGAGGACCGCTGGGCCTGCCACCCCGAGCAGCTCGACGCCCACGGCGACCTCGAGCTCACCCTCGGCGGGTTCCTGCTGCGCACCGGCGACCGCACGGTGCTCGTCGACGCCGGCGTGGGGCGGATCCACAACGACCACTACGCCGGCGGCGGGTTCCTCGACGCCCTCGCCGCGGCCGGCGTCGCACCCGACGACGTCACCGACGTGGTGTTCACGCACCTGCACTTCGACCACGTCGGCTGGGCCACCAGCCGCGGCGAGGTGGTCTTCCCCCGGGCGACCTACCGGGTGCACGCGGCCGACTGGGCCCACTTCGTCGACGCGGACGACGCCGACCCGGGCGCGGTCCGCAAGCTCACCCCGCTGCGGGAGCGGCTCGAGACCTTCGACGCCGAGCACACCGTGGCGCCGGGCCTCGACGCGCGCCCGACGCCCGGCCACACGCCCGGCTCGACGACCTACGTGGTGTCCGGCGGCGGGCAGCGCGCGCTGCTGATCGGCGACGTCGCGCACTCGGTGGTGGAGCTCGCCGAGCCCGACTGGCAGGCCACC
>NZ_JBVPVA010000950.1:0-2210 GCF_055612215.1 Actinomycetospora sp.
GGGGCCGGGGTCGCGGCAGGCGACGGGGCGGGCACGGGGGCGTCCCCGGCCTCCCGCCGCTCACGCTCCTCGAGCCGCCGCGCACGCCGGGCCGCCACGCGCTCGGCGGTCGAGGCGGGCAGGACCGGGGTGGCGCCGGCCTCGCCCGAGAACGTGGTGGCGGCGCCGACGCCGTCCTCCGGCGGCTCGTCGACGTCCGCACCCGGGTCCTGCTCGGCGCGGGGATCGCCCGAGCGGCGCAGCGAGAGCCACCCGAGGCGGGACCCGACGGACACCGAGGCGAGCACGAGCAGCACCGTGAAGGAGGCCCGCCCCACCAGGGACGCGCCGAGGTCCTCGACCCCGACCGCGTCCACGAAGCTCAGCAGCAGGATCCAGCTCAGCAGGCCCGCGGCGGGGCCCGTCACCAGCGAGGCCTTGAGCCACGTCCACTCCGGCGGCACGCGGTCGGCGATCACCTCGGCGCCGCCCCACACGAGGCCGACGAGGAGCAGGAGACCGAGCAGGAGGACCGACCACAGCAGGGTCAGGTTCACCAGCCGCGCCGACAACGCGACGAACAGGGTCTGGCCCACGCCGTAGAGCAGCGTCATGGCCAGAGCACGCAGCACCCAGGGACGCACGGGGCCCACCGTACGGTGCGCCTCGTCACGCCCCGTCGGCACCGTCGGTCCTAGGCTCGCGGGGTGACCCCCGCGAGCACGCCGACCCCCAGCCCCCGCCCGGCCGGGGTCCGGCGGCGGGAGGCCCTCCGGGCCGCCCTGCGCGACGCCGGGCTCGACGCGCTGCTGGTCACCGACCTGGTCAACGTCCGCTACCTCGCCGGTTTCACCGGGTCCAACGCGGCCCTGCTCGTGCACGCCGCCGACGGGCCCGGCGACGAGGGCCGCACCGTGCTGGCCACCGACGGCCGCTACACCGTGCAGGCGGCCGCCGAGACCCCCGACCTGCCGCTGCTCGTCGAGCGGGCGTGCGCGCCGGCCCTGCTGGGGGCCACGACGGCCGCCGTGATCGGGTTCGACAGCGCGCAGGTCACCGTCGACGCCCTCGACACCCTCACCGCGGCCACCGCGGCCGACCTGCGCCGCGCCCCCGGGCTCGTCGAACGGCTGCGCGCGGTCAAGGACGACGCCGAGGTCGACGCCCTGCGCCTGGGGTGCGCGGCGGCCGACGCGGCGCTGGCCGGGGCGATCGCGGACGGGGTCCTCGCCCCGGGGCGCACCGAGCGGGTGGTGGCGCGGGAGCTGGAGGAGCGGATGGTCGCCCACGGCGCCTCCGGGCCGGCCTTCGAGACGATCGTCGCCGCGGGGGGCCACTCCGCGATCCCGCACCACTCGCCCACCGACGCCCCGCTCGCGGCCGGGGACCTCGTCACGATGGACTTCGGCGCCCTCGTCGACGGCTACCACTCGGACATGACGCGCACTGTGCTCGTCGGGCCCGACAGCGCCGTCGCGGACTGGCAGCGGGAGATCTACGCGCTGGTCGACGCGGCCGCGGCCGCCGGTCGCGCCGCCCTGCGGCCCGGGGTCGGCACCCGCGAGGTCGACGGCGCCGCCCGCGACGTCATCGCGGCCGCGGGCTACGGCGAGTGGTTCGTGCACCCGGTCGGGCACGGCGTCGGACTCGTCATCCACGAGGCTCCCGCGATGGGCTCCACGGCGACCGCTACCCTGGAGGAGGGCATGACGGTCACCGTCGAGCCGGGCGTCTACCTCCCCGGTCGCGGCGGTGTGCGGATCGAGGACACCCTGGTCGTGACCGGGTCCGGGGCCGAACCGCTGACCGCGTCGACGCGGGATCTCCTGGTCCTGGGCTGACGCGGCCCCGTCCGGACACCCGGTCCCCCGACGAGATCGAGCACAGGAGCGACGCGGCAGTGGCGACGACGAACGACCTGAAGAACGGCCTGGTGCTGCGGATCGACGGCAACCTCTGGGCCGTCACCGAGTTCCAGCACGTCAAGCCGGGCAAGGGTGGCGCCTTCGTCCGCACGACGCTGAAGAACGTGATGACCGGCAAGGTCGTCGACAAGACGTTCAACGCGGGCACGAAGGTCGAGACGGCCAACGTCGACCGGCGGGACATGACGTTCCTCTACCGCGACGGCGACGATTTCGTGTTCATGGACGCGAACGACTACGAGCAGATCCCGGTCCCGGCGCAGACCGTCGGGGACCAGGCGCGCTTCCTGCTGGAGAACCAGGAGG
>NZ_JBVPVA010000991.1:0-2697 GCF_055612215.1 Actinomycetospora sp.
GTGCCGGTCGTCGACGTGGGCGCGGGTGACGATGGCCCGATGGATGACCCCATGACGCGCGCCGCCCGGGCGGCGGCGTCGATGGCCCGTCCCGGCGACGTCGTGCTGCTCGCGCCGGCGGCGGCGTCGATGGACATGTTCCGCGACTACGCCGCGCGCGGGGACGCCTTCGCCGCCGCGGCACAGCGGGTCGCGGGGGTGCCCGAGCCGGCCTCGGACCCGGGCGCGCCGTCGTGACGTCCCGGCCCACCCGGACCGCCGCCCCGCCGCCGGTCCGGGCCCTCGGCGCGACCCTCGCACAGTGGCTCGGCCGGCCGCTGACCTCGCTGCACCTGGTGCTCGCAGTGTTCGGCCTGCTCACCGCGCTGGGCCTGGTCATGGTGCTCTCGGCGTCGTCGGTGAACGCCTACGCGGCGGGCGGCTCGTCGTACGGGGTCTTCTTCCGCCAGTTCGCGTTCGCGCTGGTCGGCGCGGTGCTGTTCTGGGTCGGGTTGCGGGTGCCGCCGCGCCGCTGGCGGGCCGCGAGCCCGTGGCTGCTCGCCGGCTGCCTGGTGCTGCTCGTGCTCGTGCTGGTCCCGGGGCTCGGCGCGCAGGTCAACGGCTCGCGGTCGTGGTTCCGCGTCGCCGGGGTGTCCCTGCAGCCCTCGGAGATCACGAAGGTGGCGCTGGCGCTGTGGGGCGCGCACGTGCTGGTCCGGCACCGGCCCGCCCCGCGGCGCTGGCGGCAGGCGCTGATGCCGCTCATGCCGGTTGCGCTGCTCGTCCTCACCCTCGTCGTCGCCCAGCCCGACCTCGGGACGACGATCTCACTGGCCGTCGTCGTCGGCGCCCTGCTCTGGTTCGCCTGCGCCCCGTTGGGCCTGCTCGCGCTGCTGGGGACCGCGGGTGTGATCGGCGCGGTCGTGCTCGGCGTCGTCGCCTCCTACCGGCAGAGCCGGATCGCGGCGTTCCTCGACCCCTCGGGGGCCGACCCGCTCGGCCCCGCCTACCAGGCCCGCCAGGCGCTCTACTCCCTCGCCGACGGCGGCGTCTTCGGGCAGGGCCTCGGCCAGGGCCGGGCGAAGTGGAGCTACCTGCCCAACGCCGACAACGACTTCATCTTCGCGATCATCGGCGAGGAACTGGGCTTCCTCGGTGCGTTCGCGGTGATCGCGCTCTTCGTGACCCTGGCCTACACCGGGCTGCGCATCGCCGCGCGCTCGGTGGACCCGTGGATCCGCGTCGTCGCGGGGACCCTCACCGTCTGGCTCGTCGTGCAGGCCGCGATCAACATCGGCTACGTCGTCGGGCTCCTGCCCGTCACCGGCATCCCGCTGCCGCTGGTGTCCTCCGGCGGCACCTCGCTCGCGCTCGCGCTGTTCGCCGGCGGCCTGCTCGCGAACTTCGCCCGGCACGAGGCCGACGCGGCCGCCGTGCTGCGCACCCAGGGCCAGGGCCGCCTCGCGCGGGCCCTGCGCCTCCCACCACCCGCCGTGCGGGCCCGCGCCCGCACCGGCTGACCCGCCCGAGGAGGCACCCCGTGCCCGACCGGCCCCGATCCGGCTCCCGCCCGCTCTCCGTCGTCGTCGCCGGGGGCGGCACGGCGGGCCACATCGAGCCGGCCCTCGCGCTGGCCGACGCGGTCCGGCGGCTGCGCCCGAACGCCGTGGTCACCGCGCTGGGCACCGAGCGCGGGCTGGAGCGCACGCTCGTCCCCGCGCGGGGCTACGCCCTGGAGCTCGTGCCGCCGGTGCCGCTGCCGCGCAGGCCGTCGAAGGACCTCGCGGCGCTGCCCTGGCGGGTGGTGCACTCGGTCGCGAGGACGCGGCAGGTGCTGCGGCGGGTCGGGGCGGACGTCGTCGTCGGCTTCGGGGGGTACGTGGCGCTGCCGGCCTACCTGGCGGCGCGGCTGCCCGGCTCGCGGGTGCCGGTCGTCGTGCACGAGGCCAACGCCCGCGCCGGGATCGCCAACAAGGTCGGCGCGCGCCACGCCGCCGCGGTGGCCGCCGCGGTGCCCGGCAGCGGGCTCGACGGACCGGTGATCGGGATGCCGCTGCGCCGCGCGATCACGACGCTGGACCGGGCCGCGCTGCGGGCGAAGGCCCGCGCGCACTTCGGGCTCGACCCGCACGCCCCCACGGTCCTGGTCTTCGGCGGCTCGCAGGGCGCCCGCTCACTGAACGAGGCCGTGTCCGGCGCGGCGGCGGCGCTGGGGCGCGCGGGGATCGGCGTGCTGCACGCGCACGGGCCGAAGAACACCCTCGAGGTCGCGACGGTGCCCGGCGCGCCGCCCTACGTGGCGGTGCCCTACCTCGAGCGGATGGACCTCGCCTACGCGGCCGCGGACCTCGCGATCTGCCGCTCCGGGGCGATGACGGTGGCCGAGGTGTCCGCGGTCGGGCTCCCGGCGATCTTCGTCCCGCTGCCCCACGGCAACGGCGAGCAGCGCCTCAACGCCCTGCCCGTCGTCGAGCACGGCGGCGGTGAGATCGTCGAGGACGCCGACCTCACCCCCGAGCGGGTGGTCGAGCTCGTGGTGCCCGTGCTGACCAGCGGCGAGCGGCTCGCGGCGATGAGCGCGGCGACCCGGCGGACCGGGCACGCGGACGCGGACGAGACACTGGCCCGCATGGTGCTGGCCGTGGTCGAGGGCGATGCGAGCGCCGAGGAGGGGGCGGGCACCATGGGGGGCGTGGTGCGGCGCGAGGGGGAGCGGCG
>NZ_JBVPVA010001074.1:0-1130 GCF_055612215.1 Actinomycetospora sp.
TCCTACACGAAGGTGGCCGGCCTGCCGTTCGGGGCCGAGGAGCTCGCCGGCGTCCTCACGGACGCCGTGAAGGGGGATCTTCCCGCATGACCACAGTGGACCTGCCCACCCCGAAGCGTGGTGGCCTGGACCTCGTCCCGACCACCGACACCCCGCAGAAGGCCAAGGACTTAACCTCCGACCAGGAGGTGCGCTGGTGCCCGGGCTGCGGCGACTACGCCGTGCTCGCGTCGGTGCGCTCGTTCCTGCCCGAGCTGGGCCTGCGGCGCGAGAACATCGTGTTCGTCTCGGGCATCGGGTGCTCGTCGCGGTTCCCGTACTACCTCGACACCTACGGGATGCACTCGATCCACGGCCGCGCGCCGGCGATCGCGACCGGGCTGGCCGTCTCGCGTCCGGACCTCTCGGTCTGGGTGGTCACCGGCGACGGCGACGCGCTGTCGATCGGGGGCAACCACCTGATCCACGCCCTGCGCCGCAACATGAACATCACGATCCTGCTGTTCAACAACCGGATCTACGGGCTGACCAAGGGCCAGTACTCGCCGACCTCCGAGGTCGGCAAGGTCACCAAGTCGACCCCGATGGGCTCCATCGACGCCCCGTTCAACCCGGTGTCGCTGGCCCTGGGCGCCGAGGCCACGTTCGTCGGGCGCGCGCTGGACTCCGACCGCAAGGGCCTCACCGAGGTGCTCCGCCGGGCCGCCGCCCACCGCGGCGCGTCCCTGGTCGAGATCTTCCAGGACTGCCCGATCTTCAACGACGGCTCGTTCGACGTCCTGCGCAAGGGCGACGACGTCGCCCAGCGGCTCATCCCGCTGGCCGACGGCGAGCCGATCCGCTTCGGCAACGACGGCGAGTACGGCGTCGTGCGGGCCGCGTCCGGCGGGCTCGAGGTGCGCCCGGTCGCCGAGGTCGGCGAGGACGCGCTCGTCGTCCACCGCGAGGCCGAGCACGACCCCACGCAGGCGTTCGCGCTCTCCCGGCTCTCCGACCAGGACCTCACCCACACCGTCACGGGCATCTTCCGCGACGTGGACCGCCCGACCTACGACGACGGCGCCCGCGCGCAGGTCACGGCGGCCACCGAGCAGGCCGAGCAGCGCGGCGACAACCTGCAGGCCCTGCTC
>NZ_JBVPVA010001121.1:0-2148 GCF_055612215.1 Actinomycetospora sp.
GGGCGCGCCCACTGCACGTAGTCCAGCACGACCGGCGCGTCCGGGCCGGTCCCGTCGTCGTAGGCGTTGGCGCTGTGCCAGGTCCAGAAGGCCTCGGAGTCCGCCCAGCGCACCGGTCCGCCGTCGCGCGGGATCAGGGCCACCCGGGTGCCGTCCTCGGGGCGCCACGAGAGCATCGACCCCCCGGCGAAGGCGGCGGCCATGTCGAAGTACAGCGGGGCGACGACCAGCACGACGAAGCGGCGGGTCAGCGCCATGTCGTGGATCATCACCGGGCGGTCGACGTCGGGTACCGGCGTCGGGAGCCGCGTGACCTCGCCGTCGGGACCGACGATCGCCCAGGTCAGGAAGGGCGGCTCGAGCGCGTAGCAGAACACGGCCATCTCGCCGGTCACCGGATCGATCTTCGGGTGGGCCGTCGTCCCGGCCGGGATCGACCCGCCGAAGGTCTCGCGGCCCAGGGTCTCGAGCTCCGGGGAGAGCGCGTAGGGGCACGTCGACTCGGCGAGGGCGAGCAGCCGCCCGCCGTGGCGCACCACGTTGATGTCGGGCAGCTCCTTGTCCTGCCCGGCCAGTTCCGGGCCGACCTCGGACTCGTCGGGGACGTAGCCGGTCATGAGCCCGCCCCACAGCGCACGACCCGCCCGCTCCTCCGCCACCAGCGCGGGGGTGCGCACGAACCGGTTGGAGTAGCGGGCCCGACCCTGCGCGACCCAGACCCCGTGCACCATCCCGTCGCCCTCGAGCGGGTACACGTACGACCCCAGCGGCGTGAAGCGCGGATTCCCCCCGTTGCGCAGGTAGGTCCCGGCCATCTCGGCGGGCAGCTCGCCGACGACCACGAGGTCGTCGGCGTCCGTCTCCTCGATCACGGGCGCGAAGATCCCGTGCAGGTGGGGGTCCTTCGCGACGTCGACGGGGTCGGGCACCGGGCGGGCGGCCGCGGTCACGGGGTCACCGACCCCGGCGCCCCCTCGGCGGACGCCTCGTGCGCCCCCGCCGGCCCGTGCTCACCGGAGGCGTGGTCGGGATACCACATCGTGAAGCGCACGGCCGCGACGATGACCAGGGCCGGGACCACCCAGTTCAGCAGCGTCGACGTCCCGGGCGCGAGCATGACGACGACGTCGCAGAGGGTGGTGACCGCGAACGCGGCGGCCCACACCGCGGTGATCACGACGTTGATGCGGTGGAACGTCGGGCTGGTCCAGTACTGCCGGGGCACCGACTGCCGGGCGTAGTGCTCGGTGAACGGACGCCCGATCGCCAGGCCGACGAGCACGACGACGGTCAGGACCGCACTCGACAGCAACTGCGCCCGGTTCTCGACCCACATCAGGTCGGCGCGGTCGAGGACCAGGGCGAGCACGCTCAGCACGGCGAAGAACAGCGCGCTCACGACGTCGAGCAGGCTCACCTCGCGTGTCCGCCGCCAGTCGGGCACCGCGATCACGACGGTGGCGAGCAGCGCGGTGAGCGTGGCCCACTCCCAGGTCGTGGGTGCGCAGAGGACCGTGAAGACGATCCACGGGGCGAACCCGAGGACCACGCCGAGTCTCATGTGCACTCCCCCGTCCGCACCGCACCCCACGCGGTCGTCGCGGCACCGCGATCCGTCGCGGGGGCGAGGCCCCGCGGATCTCCTGGCATACGCGGATCGACGCACCAGCGCCAGAGCGTCACCGCGTTCACCACTCGTCCGGGTGAATCCGTCCGCCACGTCACCCGGGCGCCGGGGTGACGCGTGACCGGCGCGCGGTCCGGGTCTCCCCCACCGCGGTGACCACCCCGGCCAGGAGCAGCAGCACCGCGGCGCCCACGAGGACCGCGGCGATACCGCCGCTCGTGGCCCGCTGGTCGCCGAGGGCCTCGATCACCGCCGTGGCCACGACGACCCCGATCCCGCCGATCGCCGTGAGGATCGTGAGCAGCACGCTCGTGCCCTCCGCCGAGCGCTCCGGCGGCAGGGTGCTCTGGACCGCGAGCTCGCCGAGGGAGTAGCCCATGCCGGTCGTGACCCCGCACAGGGCGAGGGCCAGCGCGTAGAGCGGGAGCGGGCCGGCGACCGCCAGCAGGACCAGTGACGGCGCGGCGAGCAGCAGCGCGACGGCCATGATCCGGGCCGCCGGGTGCCGGACGCTGAGCCGG
>NZ_JBVPVA010001126.1:0-1925 GCF_055612215.1 Actinomycetospora sp.
CCCGACATGACCCCCATGTGGATGCCCTCCTTGGTGGTGCCCCCCTGGACGTCCCCGACGTCGGACTCCAGGGCCACCAGGAACCGCTCCCACGAGCTGGCCGGGTCGATCCCGGCGAGGACCGCGGCGTGGGCGACCAGCGACAGCGTCGACCCGTGCGAGGTGCGGTGGTCGTAGTAGTCGATCGTGCGCCGCGCGAGGTCCGCGTCGCCCGCGACGTCGTCGTAGCCGAGGCGGCCGAGGATCTCGCGCAGCTCGTCGGCGGAGAACAGGAAGAACAGCATGACCGTGTCGGCCTGTTTGGCGACCTTGTAGCGGTCCGGGTCGTCACCCTCGGCCTTGAGGATGCGGTCCATGCGCTGGATGTTGGTGTGCCTGCTGCGGTAGGCGTCCCAGTCCAGCTCCTCGAGGGCCTCGTAGCCCTCGAACTGGCTCAGCACGCGGCCCCCTTCCGGCGTCGCGTGCGTCGGCACGTACATCAGCCGCGTCATCTCGGCCCAGCGCTCGATCTCGGCGTCGGTGATCCCGAGGCGGGTGCGCAGCGCCCGGCGGCGGCTGGCGGGGAGCATGGCGAGCACCCGCGGCGCCGTCGAGCAGATCCAGGCGACCATGACGTTGGTGTAGGCGTTGTTGCGCAGCCCGCCGACCTCGGCGCCCGGGTAGCTCTCGTGGAACTCGTCGGGGCCCATCACGCCGTGGATCTCGTAGCGCCCGGTCTGCGGGTTGCGGTGCGCGATCGAGGCCCAGAAGCGCGCGATCTCCAGCATCAGCTCGGCGCCGTAGTCGCGCAGGAACTCCAGGTCGTCGGTGGCCTGGTAGTACTGCCAGACGTTGTAGAAGATCGCCGCGTTGACGTGGCGCTGGTTGTGCGAGTGGTCGGGGTCCCACTGGCCCGAGAGCGGGTTCAGGTGGACGACCTGGGTCTCCTCGGTGCCGTCCGAGCCGGACTGCCACGGGAACATCGCGCCCGAGTAGCCCGCCTCCGCGGCCGCGGCCCGCGCCTCGGCGAGGCGGCGGTAGCGGTACATCAGCAGGCCGCGGGTGACCTCGGGCAGCCGGAAGTCGAGGAACGGATAGACGTAGAGCTCGTCCCAGAACACGTGGCCGCGGTAGGCCTCGCCGTTGAGCCCCCGCGCGGGGACGCCCGCGTCGTGCCGCGCCGTGTGCCGCGAGCAGACCTGCAGGATGTGCGCGGTGTGGAAGCGCAGCAGCAGCTGCACGCGCGGCTCGGACGGCAGGTCGATCGCGCAGACGTCCCAGAGCTCGGTCCAGGCCGACTCGTGCTCGGCGAGGGCCTCGGCGAAGTCCGGGTAGCGCTCGACGTGGCGCCCCGCGGCGGTGAGCGTCTCGGTGATCGCGTTGTCGTGGCTGGTGAAGAACGAGACCAGCTTCTCGACCTTGATCGACTCGCCCTCGTGGGCCTCGAGGTCGAGCACCTGCTGGATGTAGTCGTTCATCTGGTGCAACGTGCGCTTGGGCTCGACGGCCTGCCAGGAGCGGCCCCGGCTGCGCGCCACCCGGGTGCGGGCGGCCTCGGAGATGTAGAGGTTCGACTGCCGGGTGCGCACCTTCAGCGCGATGATCTCCGGCCCGAACGTGCGGGGCGTGACGGGATCGAGGTGGCGGCCCTCGAGGTCGCGGTAGCGGGCGACCATGTCGTTGTCGACGCGCCCGTCGATCGCCGAGACGATACCGATCTGCCCGGACCAGTTCTCCGGGGTCAGCACCCACTCGATGGCGGCCTGGTGGCTGTGCGCCATCGAGACGAAGCGGCGGCTGCGCAGCGTCGTCTCGCGGCCGGCGCGGTCCCGGAAGCGGAAGTGGCGGCGCAGCATCGCGGTGCGGATGTCGTAGGAGTGCGAGTACTCGAGCACCTCGACGTTGTCGAGCGTGATCGCCTCCTCGCCCTCGATGCGCAGCATGAG
>NZ_JBVPVA010001145.1:0-1536 GCF_055612215.1 Actinomycetospora sp.
GGTACAGCGAAGGCGGGGGGCGGGACCCCGAACCGAGCCGCCGCGACGGGGAGCCCGCTCCACGCCGCGCAGCAGAAGGGCCGGCTCGGAATGTTCCGAACCGGCCCTGACCTGCGGAGCCGCCTGTCGGAATCGAACCGACGACCTACGCATTACGAGTGCGTTGCTCTGGCCGACTGAGCTAAGGCGGCAGTGGGGTCGAGTGTAGGTGAGCGCACCTGCGCGCCGGCCGACCGGGGTCGGGGAACATCGACCGGGCAGCTCGGGTTGGCCGCTACGTGTCCGTGACCGGAGTGATCGTCCTCGTCGTGGTGCTCGCCGTCGCGACCGTGGTCGGCCTCGTCGTGCAGCGACGCGCCGGTCGGGTGCGGGCCTCGGCGTCAGTGGACACGTCGGACACGTCCGGATGGGCCCTCGCGCACGTGACCCCGGACCCCGACGACCGCGTGCTGCTCCTGCAGCTCTCCTCCCCGATCTGCACGCCGTGCCGCCAGACCGCGGTTCAGCTCACCGCACTGGCCGAGCGGCCGGGCCTGCGCCACGTCGAGGTCGACATCGCGGACGAGCCCGAGGTCGCCGCCCGGCTGCACGTCATGCGGACCCCGACGACGATCGCGTTCGCCCGCGACGGCCGCGAGCTGCTCCGCGTCTCGGGCGTGCCCCGTCGTCAGGAGCTGCTCGACGCGCTGGACACCGAGCTCGTCGACCACCGATGATCCGGTTCGTGCTGACCCGCAGGCGCGCCGTGGACCACGGCCGCCTCGCCGCCGACCTCTGTCCGGGCCGCTGACCCCCGTCGCGCCCCGACTCCCTGAGGAACCTCCGCCATGCAGCTCGATCCCCGCGGTGTGCGCTTCGCCGCGACCGTCACGACCGTCGTCCTCGCCCTCGTCCTGATCACCGGCAGCGGCTGGCTGGTCCTCGCCCAGGCGATCGTGTTCGCGCTCCCGGCCCTGTTCGGGATGCGCTTCTCGCCCTACGGCGCCCTCTTCCGCACCGCGGTCGCGCCGCGCCTGGGCCCGCCCGCCGACACCGAGGACGCCGCCCCCGTCCGCTTCTCGCAGACCGTCGGGCTCGTCTTCACCGCGGTCGCCGCGGCGGGCTACCTGTCCGGCCTCGCCGCGCTGGGGATCGTCGCGACGGCGTTCGCGCTGCTCGCCGCGTTCCTCAACGCCGCCTTCGGCTTCTGCCTCGGCTGCGAGGTGTACGGCCTGATCGCGCGCTTCCGGACGACCGGGCACCCGGCCTGACGCAGGCTGTGCTCCAGCTCACAGCAGCGGTCGGGCCGAGGCCGACGGATCCGGCGGGGAGCGGCGGTCTCGAGGGGGCCGATCCACCCCAGCCGCCCGGACCAGGTATGCCAGAGCACAAGCAACAGGGACAACACGGTGAAGGGAAGGAAGCGCGACTCGACCGAGGGGGCAACGTCGGCGGCGGTAAGCAGCGTCGCACCGGCCATAACGATTGCGGCCCAGACATAGCCGGCGCGAAGGATCAGCCAGAGGACACCCCAGGTCAGCTCCCAGGTAAGCAAGC
>NZ_JBVPVA010001199.1:0-5817 GCF_055612215.1 Actinomycetospora sp.
TGGATGCCGCAGTCCGGGGAGCACCTCGACGCGCTGCACGCGCTCGGCGTGCGGGACGGCGTCCTCGTCGTGACCCGCTCCGACCTCGCCGACCCCGAGCTCGCGCGCGACGAGGCCCTGGAGCACCTGGCCGAGTCGAGCCTCGGCCGGCTCCCGGCGGTGTGCGTCTCCGGCGCGACCGGGGAGGGTCTCGACGACCTCCGCGCGGCGCTGGGGGCCCTGGCCGGCCGGCTGCCCGGGCCCGACGTCGACGGCGACGTCCGGCTCTGGGTCGACCGGGCCTTCACCATCCGCGGGGCGGGCACCGTCGTCACCGGCACGCTCGGAGCGGGGCGGGTGTCGGTCGGCGACGAGCTGGTCCTCGCCGGGCACGACGGCGAGCGGACGGTCGCGGTGCGCGGGCTCCAGTCCCTCGGCGAGCCGGTGGAGACCGCGCAGGGGGTGTCGCGGGTCGCGGTGAACCTGCGCGGGGTGCCCCTCGAGGCGCTGCACCGCGGGGACGCGCTGCTCACGCCGCGGCGGTGGCTGACCACGGGGATCGTCGACGTCCGCCTCCACCCACCCCGCGGGACCGGTGTGCGGCGGGCCGACGACCGGCTGCCCGCCGAGGTGATGCTGCACGTCGGCTCCGCGGCGGTGGCCGCCCGCGTCCGCCCGCTGTCCCGACAGGACGCCCCGGACGCGGTCTCCGGCGACGGCGCCGAACCCGGCACCCGGACGCTGCGCCTGACGTTGCGCGCGCCGCTCCCGCTGCGCCCCGGCGACCGCGCGCTGCTGCGCGACCCGGGCGCGCACGCGGTGCTGGGCGGGGTGACGGTGCTCGACGTGCGCCCGCCGGAGCTGCGGCGCCGCGGTGCGGCGCGCACCCGGGCCGGCCAGCTCGCGCAGAGCTCCGGGGCGCCCGACCCGGCGACCGAGCTGCGGCGCCGCCGGTTCCTCAAGGTGGCCGACCTCGCGGGCCTGGGGCTCGCGGAGGCACCGCCGCAGGCCCCGGGCACGGCGGGCTGGCTGGTCGACCCCGAGCACCTCGACGGTCTCGCGGTCCGGCTCGTCGACGCCGTCACCGAGCACGCCGCGGCCGATCCGCTCGACCCCGGCCTGCCGACCCGGGCGGCCGCCCGGGCGCTGGAACTGCCCGAGCCGCGGTTGCTCGCCCTGGTGCTGGCGCGTCGTCCGGCGTCGGACGAGCTCACCGAGGAGGGCGGACGGATCCTGCGCCGCGGCGACGGCGGGCTGCCACCGGCGGTCCGCACAGCGCTGGCCGAGGTCCGCGAGGACCTCGAGGCGTCCCCGTTCGCGGCGCCGGAGGCGGGCCGGCTCGCGGCGCTCGGGCTGGGCGCCAAGCAGCTCGGCGCGGCGGTACGCGCGGGCGAGCTGGTGCGGATCGCCGACGGGGTCTACCTGGCTCCGGACGCCCCGGATCGTGCCGTGACGGTGCTGGCGGGCCTCGAGCAGCCGTTCACGGTGTCGGCGGCCCGTCAGGCGCTGGCGACGTCGCGCCGGGTCGCGGTGCCGCTGCTGGAGCTCCTCGCGCGGACCGGCCGCACCCGCCACGACGGCGAGGGCCACTCGATCAAGTGACCAGCGGGCGCACCGACGACGGCTCGTGCAGCGCGAGGAACGAGCGCTGACCGAGCACGCGTCGTCCTGGCGCGACGACGCAGCCCACCTACTCCGTCAGGTCCTGCCGCAACGTGGCGAGGGTGCGGGTGAGCAGCCGGGAGACGTGCATCTGCGAGACCCCGACGCGCTCGGCGATCTGGGTCTGCGTCATCCCCCCGAAGAAGCGCAGCATGACGATGGTGCGCTCGCGCTCGGGCAGCCGGCGCAGCGCGGGCTGGACGGTCTCGCGGTGCTCGACCTGGGTGAGCTCGTCGTCGTCGGTGCCGAGGACGTCCGCGAGCCGCCCGGACGACGGGTCGTCGACGAGCATGTCGTCCAGTGAGCTCGACCGGTACGCGTTGGCGGCCTCGAGCGCCTCGAGGATCTCCTCCCGCGGGCGGGTGAGCCGCTCGGCGAGCTCGCCCGCCGTCGGGGCGCGGCCCAGCTCCTGGGACAGCGCGGGCATCGCCGAACCGATCGCGAGGCGGAGGTCCTTGAGCCGGCGCGGCACACGCGTCGACCAGGCCTTGTCGCGGAAGTAGCGGCGCACCTCGCCGGTGATGGTGGGCACGGCGTAGGACAGGAAGTCCGACCCGCGCTCCGGCGAGAAGCGGTCGACGGCGTGGATGAGCCCGACGGTCGCGACCTGCTCGAGGTCCTCCTGCGGCTCGCCGCGCTGGGAGAAGCGGCGGGCGATGTGGCGGGCCAGCGGCAGGTAGCCCTCGACCAGGCGGTCGCGCAGCGCCTCGCGCCGGTGGTCGCCCGCCGGCAGGTTCGCGTGCTCGATGAGCATGGGCGTGAGGTGGCCGTAGGAGTCGTCACCGCGCTGTTCCCCGGCCGGCGCGCTCACGTCGTCGTCCGGTCCTTCAGCAGCCGGATGCCGATCCACTCACCGTTGCCGCCGAGGACCTCGGCGGAATCGGTGAGGGTGTCGAGCACCCGCCAGCCGAACGTGTCCTGGCGCAGCTCGGTCGGCGACTCCACCGGCACGCGGGCGACGACCGCGATCCGGCCGTCGACGACGGTGAAGCCGCACCGCAGCTGCCCGCCGGGCGCGGCGAGCGGGACGAGCGCGGAGCAGGCCTCGTCGACCGCCATCCGCAGGTCGGACACCGCGTCGAGGTCGAAGTCCGCCCGGGCGGCGAGGTCGGCGGCGACCGCACGCACCGACGGGATCAGGGCCGCGTCGGCGTGCACCCGCACCTCGACCGGGCTCGGCACCTCGGCGAGGTCCCACGCCGCGGGCAGGCCGTCGACCTCACTCGCGACTCCGGGAGCGGGGACCTCCGGCACGCGCTCACGCTGCTGCGGTTCGGGCGTCTGCACGACTGCGGGTCTCCGTTCGCGGCGGGTCGGTGGGGCGGGTCCGGTACGGACGTCCGGGCCGGGACCACGGTCGGCGTCGGACCGGTGCGCCGATCGATGCGTCACCGTATCGGCGCAGGCGTCACCGGTCACCACCGGCCGGGACGTGCGTGTCGGTCGTCCCGGACGGGTCGGAGGTCCCGGGGCGGGCCGCCTCAGGCGGCCAGCGCCTCCTCGACCGTCGGGTGGATCTCGAACAGGTCCGTCAGCCCGGTGGCCTGCAGCGGCCGGCTGACCGGACGGCTGTCGGCGACCAGGCGGAGGACGACGCCGCGGTTGCGCGACTCGTCGAGGGCCTCGACGAGCAGGGCGAGCCCGCTGGACCCGAGGAACTCGACGGCGAGCATGTCGAGCACCAGCGTGGTGAGCCCGGCCGCCAGCTCCTCGGTGACCTTGGCGCGCAGCGCCGGCGTCGTCAGCATGTCGATCTCCCCGGACAGCCGGATCACCGACGTGTCCCCGGAGCGCTCGACCTCGACACCCATCGGCTCCTCGGTCGAGAAGTCGTCGTCGGTCGCCACGGCCTCGCGCCCCCCGTTACCTGCGCTCTCGGACATGCACAGCACTCCTCTTGGATCTCCCTGGGCTGCGGTGGCGCCAGTGCGCCGCACGATAACCCACTGTCCGGACCCTACTCGCGACGTAGGGGGCGTCGGGCGGTCGCGGTCCGGAGTGGGTGACCGCTCGACCGGGCGACGGGCCCCGGGGACGACCGCTCGAAAGGTCGCGTCCGACCGAGTGATGGATGACGGGGTTTGTCGGCCCCGGTCGTTGGCTATACCCGCCACGTCCGGGTCGGGCCACACCGTTCCGACCCCTTGGAACGCCTCCGCGCGCTCCCTCTCACGACCGGAGGTTCTCGTGGCCGATGTGCGTCTGCTCCCCGGACCGATCATCGACGAGTGGGACTGGCAGCTCCACGGGTCCTGCCGCGGCATGGACTCGAGCTTCTTCTTCCACCCCGACGGCGAGCGCGGCCCGCGGCGCGAACAGCGCGCCAGCCAGGCCAAGAAGGTCTGCATGAGCTGCCCCGTCCTGGAGCCGTGCCGCCGCCACGCCCTCGCGACCCGGGAGCCCTACGGCGTGTGGGGCGGCCTGACCGAGGACGAGCGGCGCTCGGCGCTGCGTCGCACGACGGGCGACGTCGTCCTGGAGGCCTGAGCCGACGGTCCGCGCCCGGGTCACCGGGCCGGGCCCGGTCTCAGAGGTACTGACCGCCGAACTGGCCGCCCTCGACCGCGCCCTCGGCGAGGGCCGCACTCCCGCGGCCGCGCATCGACTCGAGCTGGCCCCGGGCCGAGAGCTGCTGGGCGAGCACGGCGCTCTGGATGCCGTGGAAGAGTCCCTCGAGCCAGCCGAGCAGCTGCGCCTGGGCGATCCGCAGCTCGGCCTGCGACGGCACCTCGTCGGTGCCCAGCGGCAGCGAGATGCGGTCCAGCTCGTCGCGCAGCTCCGGGGCCAGCCCCTTCCCCAGCTCGGCGATCGACCGCGCGTGGATGTCGGCCAGCCGGGCCCGCCCCGCCTCGTCGAGCGGGGCCTGCCGGACCTCCTCGATGAGCTTCGAGACCATCCCCGCCACGCGCATCACCGCGCCCGGCGACTCGACGAGCTCGGCCGTGCCGGCGCCGTCCCCGGCCCCGCTGGCGGCCGCGGCCGCCAGGGCCGACCGGTCCCCGGCGCGTGCCTCGTCCGGGGCGTCCTGGAGTTCCTCGCTCACCGCCCCATCATGTCCGACCCGTCCTGACCGCGCCCGGGGCCGCCCCCGCGCCCGATCGGATCGGCTTGGGTCCCCCCGACCCGGGGTACCACGGCCGCGAGGTGAATCGTGGAGAAGCTCGCGTGGGAGGTCCGTCCCGCGTCGCCCTCGGGTGGCGCGGTGATGGCGACGGTCCGGGGCGACCTCGACCGTGCGGCGCGCCCGGACTTCGTCGCGACCCTCACCGATCTGCTGCTGGCCCACCACGGCGTCGTCCTCGACGTGTCGCACCTGGTCCCGCAGCACAGCTCGGCCGTCCACGCGTTCACCGAGGCGCTCACGCGGACCGGTGGCTGGCCGCGGGCCTGCCTCGCGCTCGTCGCCCCGGAGCCGACCCTCGCCGCGTTGCTGACCGCGTCGCGGGTCGCCGACGAGGTGCCGGTGTACCCGGACGCCGCCCACGCGCTGTCCCACCTCGCCGACCGGCCGCGTGTGGTGCGCGAGGGCTGGCGCTTCGACGTCGATCCGCACGCCCCCGGGCGCGCCCGGTCCTACATCCGTGACCTGTGCCGGCGGTGGGGCCTCGAGGGCGAGGTCCGCGAGGCGGCCGAGATCGTGATCACCGAGCTCGTCACCAACGCCGTCGAGCACGCGACGAGCCCGTCGGTGGTGGAGGTCGAGCGCCACGGCGACGCCTTCCGGGTGGCCGTGCGCGACTACGACGCCGGCCGCACGGGCCACGACGTCCCGGAGGCCACGACGTGGCACGCCCCGCCGACGTCGTCCCCGCGCGGCCGGGGCCTCGCGATGGTGGCCGCGGTGTCGCACACCTGGGGTGTGCTCCGGCACCCGGACGGCAAGACCGTCTGGGCCGAGATGGCGACGTAGGCCGGGGCCGCCGGGTCCCTCAGCCGCGGTCGTTGACCAGCTCGAGGACCGCCTTCTCGATGCTGTCGCGGACCGTCAGCAGGTCGGTGGGGTCCGCCCCGCGCACGGCCTCGCGCACCGTGCGGCCCGCCTCGAAGTGCGACACGAGCACCGGGTCGACGTAGGACCGCTTGCTCACCGCCGGGGTGTTGCCGAGCTGGCCCGCCACCGTCTTCATCGTGTGCGTCACGGCCGCCTTGAGCTTGCGCTGCGCCGTCGGCGGGGCG
>NZ_JBVPVA010000063.1:0-4474 GCF_055612215.1 Actinomycetospora sp.
CAGGTGCAGTTCGCGATCGAGTCGGCCCTCGACGACCTCGCCCGCGAGCTCGGCGTCGACCCCTTCGACCTGCGGCGACGGACCGTGGTGCGCCCCGGGGACGCGTTCGTCGCCTCCGCCGACCCGGCCGATCACCCCGACGACCTGCAGTTCGGCTCGGACGGGCTGCCGCAGTGCCTGGACCTCGCGCAGGCGGCGTTGCGGCGGGGCGGTGATCCGGCACCGGACGGTCCGTCGTGGCGGGTCGGGGAGGGGATGGCGGTCGCGATGATCGCGACGATCCCGCCCCGTGGCCACCGCTCGCAGGCGACGACCACGCTCGAGGCGGACGGTGGCTACCGGGTCCGGGTTGGCACCGCAGAGTTCGGCAACGGCACGGCCACCGTGCACGCCCAGATCGCCGCGACCGCGCTCGGGACCCGGCTCGACCGGGTGGTCGTCACCGGCGCCGACACCGACTCGGTCGGGGTGGACACCGGCGCGTTCGGGTCGACGGGCACCGTGGTGGCCGGGACCGCCGTGTTCCGGGCCGCCGCGGCACTGGCGACCGAGCTGCTCGGGAAGGCCGCGGCGCGCCTCGGGGCGGCGCCCGAGGACTGCCGGCTCGGCCCGGACGACGTCTCGACCCCCGACGGGTCCCGGGTCGCGCTGGTCGAGCTGGCGGGCGCGACCGGGGCGGGCGAGCACGACGGCACCCCCCGCTCGGTGGCCTTCAACGTCCATGCCGTCCGGGTCGCCGTCGACACCGACACCGGGGAGCTGAGGATCCTGCGCTCGGTCCACGCCGCCGACGCCGGGGTCGTCGTGAACCCGACCCAGTGCCGCGGGCAGGTAGAGGGCGGGGTCGCGCAGGGGATCGGGAGCGCGCTCTACGAGGAGATCCGGCTCGACGACGCCGGGCGGGTCACCACCCGGGTGCTGCGCGACTACCACCTGCCGCAGTACGCCGACGTGCCGTACACCGAGGTGCTCTTCGCCGACACCGTCGACTCGTGCGGGCCGTTCGGCGCCAAGTCGATGAGCGAGTCGCCCTACAACCCGGTGGCGCCAGCGCTCGCCAACGCCGTCCGCGACGCCGTCGGGGCCCGCCCCCACCGGCTGCCGATGACGCGGGACCGGCTCTGGGAGCTCTGCCGGGTCTCCGCCTGATCGCCGAGGAGACGCCTGTGTACGCGGATCCGCGCTCGTCGGGTGCATGAGCGTCTCCTCGGCGCGGGTTGGAGCCGATCGGGGCCGGCCGACGTCAGAGCCCCGTGGGACTCGACCGGTGGCCGACGGATCGGCCGTTCCGTGGTTCGGAGGCCGTGCGCCGGGGCCTCGTGACCTGGCGCGTGCTCCAGGGACCGGGATTCCGCCGTCTCGCGCACGACACCTACGTCACGTCGACCGTCCCCGACTCGCCGGACCGGCGGATCCTGGCCGTGACGACGTGGGCCGGGCCGGAGGCGGTCGTCACCGGGTGGTCGGCGTGTCGCTGGTGGGGCTGCGAGGTCCTGCCCCGCCCCGAGCCGCCGGTCGAGGTCGCCGTCGAACTGCGTCGCCAGAGCCCGCCGGTCGGCTGCCGGGTCCGGCGCTGCCGACCACGTGACCAGGACGTCACCGAGAAGGACGGGGTCCGGGTGACGACGCCCATCCGGACGGCGTACGACCTCGCCCGCCTCGTCCCGGTGCTCGACGCCGTGGTCGCGGCGGACGCTCTCGGGCGGCTGGGCCGGTTCGCCGGGGTGGACCTGGCCCGGTTCGCGTCCGAGCTCGGCACCGCCCGGGGGTGCCGGAAGGTCCCGGAGGTGTCCCGGCTGATGGACCCGGCGTCCGAGTCGCCGATGGAGAGCCGGGTCCGGGTCGACCTCGTCCGGGCGGGGCTCCCGGTACCGGTGAGCCAGCACGAGGTGTGGGACGGACGCCGGTTCGTCGCGCGACTCGACCTGGCCTGGCCCCAGTGGAAGGTGGCGGTCGAGTACGACGGCTGGGACCACACCGCCGAGGACCGGCGTGGTCGCGACGTGGATCGGGTCGACGCGCTGCGCCGCCTCGGCTGGGTCGTCATCACGGTGACTGCCCGGCAGTACCGGACCCCGGGGTGGATCGAGCGCCGGGTGCGGGAGGCGCTGGTCGAGCGCGGCGCCCTCTGACCCACCGAGGAGACGCTCGTGCACGCGTTCCGGGTGATTCCGCGTGCATGAGCGTCTCCTCGGCGAGGTGGGGGGGCTCACACCCGCAGGGCCACCAGCCCCGCGGTCACGGCCAGGCACCCGAGCACCACGTAGCCGACCGGGAAACCGCCGACGAGCTCCGCCACCAGCACCCCGCCGGCCGGGGCGAGGGCGACACCCACGGTCGTCGGGGCCGAGAACACCCCGTTGACCCGCCCGAAGGACCCGGTCCCCCACCGGTCGGACACCGCCGAGGCCTGCAACAACGTGTGCATCCCCCGACAGGCTCCGGCGAGGACCGCGATCGCGATGACGAGCGCAACCGGGCCCGGGGTCAGGCCGGCGGCCACGACGAGCAGCCCGCCGACCCCGACCACGATCCCGATCCGGGTCGCGGGGGAGGTCCGGCGCGACAGCGGGGCGAAGAACAACCGCCCGCCGACCTGGCCGGCCCCGATCAGGCCCAGGCCCAGCGACGCGAGCCCGAGCGACGCGCCGCGCGCCACGAGCAGGCCGACCAGGTTGATCGTCGCCGCGTAGAGCCCGAACCCCGCGAGGGCCATCACTGCGGCGAGCGCGACGAACCGGCCCGAGCGGATCACCGTGCGGGCGGCCTCGTCGGCGCCGGAGTCGGGGGGTGGGCGGCCCCGCCACGGGACGCCCAGGAACACCCCGTGCAGCGGCACCGTCACCACCGCCACGATCACCGCGAGCACGAGATAGCTGACACGCCACGACAGGTTCTCGACGAGCAGCGCGGTCAGCGGGGCGAACACGGTCGAGGCGAACCCCGCCACCAGCGTCACCGTCGTCAACGGGCGCAGCCGGTCCTCGCCGAACCAGCCCGTGATCGCCGCGAAGGCCGGCGGGTAGAACGTCGCCGCCTGCCCCACCCCGGCCACCGCCCACGCGAGGTAGAACCACGGCAACGACGGCGACGACGCCACCCCCACCAGCGAGAGCGCCCCGATCACCGACCCGGCGGTCATCACCGGTCGCGGCCCGTACCGGTCGATGAGCCGGCCGACCGCCACGCCCGCCACGGCCGAGACGATCGCCCCGAACGAGAACGCGCCGACCGTCGCCGTCGCCGACCACCCGGTGTCGGCGGTGATCGGGCCCAGGAGAACGGGGAAGGCGTAGTAGAGCGCTCCCCAGCTCACGATCTCCGTGACGCACAGTGCCGCGAGCCCGCGACCGCGCACGTCGGGGACCCGGACCATCCCGGCGAGGCTGCCAGCCCCGCCGGGACCCCGCTCGGCGGCCCCGTCAGCCCCGACTCAGACGGCCCCGACTCAGACGGCCTCTACCTTCGGCATGATGTCGTTCTTGATCCGCTTCAGGTCGTCCATCGTCTTGGAGGTCGGGACGTCGGTGAACGGCGGCCAGATCAGCGGCATCGTCATGCCCGCCTCCTTGTAGGCCTTGAGCCGGTCGGTGAGCTGCTTCTCGGTGCCGACCAGCAGGTTCGACGCGACGCCGTTGACGGTCTGGTCGACCTCCTCGTCGGTGATGACCGTCCAGATCATGCTGCAGATCTCGAGGTCCTTCGAACGCTTCGGGCTCCCGATCTCCTCGAACTGCTGGTCGATGGCGGTGAGCCACTCCCCGAGGCGCTGCGGCGAGTCCTGAATGCCGATCCAGCCGTCGAGGTCGTACTTCGTGATCCGCTTCGCCGAGCGCAGCGGGTCCTTGAGTCCGCTCATGAAGATCGGCGGACGCGGCTGCTGGAGCGGCTTCGCGCCGAACCCGCACGGGTCGAAGTCGGCGAACTCGCCGTGGTACTCGAAGTGCTCGTTGGCCCAGACGCCCTGCATGATCTCGATCGACTCGCGCACGTGCTTGTGGCGCTTCGGGAAGATGTGAGACGCGCTGGCCGCCGCGAACTCCTCGGGCATCCACCCGGACCCGACACCGACGTTCAGCCGCCCGTTCGAGAGGTGGTCGATGGTGGCCAGCTCCGCCGCGAGGACGCCGGGGGCGCGGAACGGCGTGTCGATGATGCTCATGCCGATGCGGACCTTCGAGGTCTTCGCCGCGAGCCACGGGATCAGCGGGAAGCCCTGGAGCCAGTTGCCCGTCGACTGCACGGGCAGCGCGTTGGGCAGCCCGTCCATCATGCCGAAGGAGTACTGCAGGGCCTCCCGGTCGGACGCCTCCGGGACGACGATCCGGTCGAGCGTCCAGACCGAGTCGAAGTCGAGCTCCTCGGCGAGCTCGGTGAGGTCCTCGAGCTCCTTGACGGTGATCTGGGTGCGGAAGTTCGGCAGGTAGAGGGCCAGCTTCATGACGGGGTGTCTCCCGGGGTCGGCAACGCGGCG
>NZ_JBVPVA010000203.1:0-5162 GCF_055612215.1 Actinomycetospora sp.
ACCGCGTCGACCACCCCGACCGCGTCCGTGTCGCCCACCCCGTCCGCCCGCGTCACCGAGCTCGCCGTCACCGGCATGACGTGCGGCGCGTGCACCTCGCGGATCGAGCGACGCCTCGGGAAGCTCGCCGGCGTCACCGCCGAGGTGAACCTCGCGACCGGCCGCGCCCGGGTGACCCACGACGGCGAGCCCGAGGTCCTCGTGCGCACGGTGGAGAAGCTGGGCTTCGGCGCGTCGGTGGTGACGACGTCGGGTGCGGCGGTACCGGCCGAAGGTGCCCCTCGTTCGGTAGAGCCGACCGAGGGGGCCCTTCGCTCGGGCGTGCCCGCCCCGCGCCCGACGAGCGAGGGGGTGCTCCGCTCGATAGAGCCGACCGAAGGGGCCCTTCGCTCGGAATCCGAGCCCGCCGAGCCGCGCGCCGAGGACGACCCCGAGGTCGCCGACCTGCGCCAGCGCGCCCTGATCTGCCTCGCGCTGAGCCTCCCGGTGATCGCGGTCGCGATGAACGTGTTCTGGCAGTTCCGGTACTGGCAGTGGTTCTCGCTGGTGCTCGCGACGCCGGTGGTGTTCTGGGGCGGCCTGCGGTTCCACCGGGCGGCGTGGCGGCACCTGCGCCATGGGTCGCTGACGATGGACACCCTGGTCTCGGTCGGGGTGCTCTCCGCGTACGGCTGGTCGGTCGGGACGCTCTTCCTCGGCGAGGCCGGCCTCGGCGGGGTCCACCACGGCCTCTCGCTCGTCCCGGCGCCCGACCTCTGGGGCGGCACCCGGACGATCTACCTCGAGGCCGCGGTCGCGATCGTCACCGCCGTCCTCGTCGGGCGCTGGATCGAGATGCGCGGCCGGAAGAAGGCCCTCGCGGCGGGCGGGGCCGGGGCCGACGAGCACGCCACGCCCGACGCGACCCTCGTCGTCGGCGACCGTGCCCTGCGCGTCCCCGTCGACAACGTCCTGGTGGGCGACCACGTGGTCGTCGCCGGCGGGGACGTCGTGCCGGTCGACGGGGTCGTGGCCGAGGGGAGCGCCACCCTCGACGTCGCCGCCATGACCGGCGAGTCCGTGCCCGTCGAGGCCGCCGTCGGCACCCGCGTGCTCGCCGGCACCCGGTGCGCGTCGGGACGGCTCCTGGTGCGCGCGACCGGCGTCGGCGCCGACACCCAGTGGGCGCGCCTGACCCGGCGCGTGCAGGACGCGCAGCTCGGCAAGGCCTCGGTGCAGCGGCTCGCGGACAAGATCGCCGGCCGCTTCGTCCCGGTGGTGCTGGTGCTCGCCGCCTACACCTTCGGCTTCTGGTGGTTCGCCGACGCCGACGCGGGCTTCGCCACCGCCGCCGCCATGGCCGTGCTCGTCGTCGCCTGCCCCTGCGCGCTCGGCCTCGCGACCCCGACGGCGCTGGCCGTCGCCGCCGGTCGCGGTCGTCGCCTGGGCATCCTGCTGCGCGGGCCGCAGGTGCTCGAGACGTCGCGGAAGGTCGACACCGTCGTGCTCGACAAGACCGGAACGGTGACGACGGGGCGGATGGGCCTGCGCTCGCTGCACCGTGCCGAGGACGTCGACGACGCCGCGGTGTGGCGCCGGGTCGTCGCGCTCGAGACCGACGTGGACCACCCGGTGGCCCGGGCGCTGGTCGAGGCCGGGCAGGGCACGGGGCGGCCCACCGCCGCCGTCCGGGACGTCGAGGTCGTCGACGGGCTCGGCGTGCGCGGCACCGTCGACGGGACCACCGCGCTCGTCGGGCGCCGCCGCCTCGTGGAGTCGGCGGGCGTGACCCTGCCCGCCGACCTCGACCACGCCCACCGCGAGGCCGAGGCGGCCGGCGCGACCGCGGTCGTCCTCGCCTGGGCCGACGACGACGGGTGCCTCGCCGCCCGCGCGGTCCTCGCCGTCGCCGACACCGTGCGGCCCACCTCGGCCGAGGCGGTCGCGCGGATGCGGGCCGCGCGCCTGCGTCCGATCCTGCTGACCGGCGACAACGCCGCGGCCGCCCGCGCGGTGGCTGCCGAGGTCGGGATCGCGCCCGAGGACGTCGTCGCCGAGGTGCTGCCCACCGAGAAGGCCGACGTCGTCGACCGGCTGCGGGGCGAGGGGCGGGTCGTCGCGATGGTCGGGGACGGCGTCAACGACGCGGCCGCGCTGGCCCGCGCCGACCTCGGTCTGGCCATGGGCGGCGGGTCGGCGCTCGCCGTGGACGCCGGGGACCTCACGCTGACCGGCGACGACCTGCGCGGCGTCACCGACGCGCTGCGCCTGGCCCGCCGGACCCTCTCGACGATCCGCGGCAACCTGTTCTGGGCGTTCGCCTACAACGTGGCCGCGCTGCCGCTCGCCGCGCTCGGGCTGCTCAACCCGATGATCGCGGGCGCCGCGATGGGGCTCTCGAGCGTGTTCGTCGTGGGCAACAGCCTGCGGCTGCGCCGGTTCCGTCCGCAGACCTGACGGGCCGCGCTCAGGAGTCCGCGGGGACCAGCTTGTCCAGGCGGGTGTCCCCGGGCTGGAGCAGGGCACCGTCGAGGACCATCGTCGGGGTGCCGAAGCCGGTCGCGCCCTGGCGCACGAGCTTCGGGTCGTGCGAGGCCTGGGCGAAGTTCGCGCCGACGTCCTTGGCGTGGACCCCGTTGCGCACGCAGGGCTCGAAGCCCGGGCCGGCGTTCAGCCGCTTGCCGAGGTCGACGATCTGGTCGACCGTCCAGGCCGTGCCGTTCTCCTCGGGCTGCGCGGTGTAGAGGCTGACGTGCAGGTCCGGGAAGATCCCGTTCTCGGCGCCGCAGAGCATCGCGTTGCCGCCGAGGGTCGAGTAGCCGGCCGGCTGCGAGCGCGCCTCGAGCATGTTGAGCAGGTGGTAGCGGATGCGCAGCGTCCCGTCGGACACCGCCTTCGCCAACCGCGCGCCGCCGCGGGACTCGAGGGCCTGGCAGGCGGGGCAGAGGGCGTCCTCGTAGAGGTCGAGGGTGTGCGGGCCGTTCTTGCCCTTCGGGGCCTTCGGGGCGCCCGCCACGACGACCCCGTCGTCGACGCTCGTGGGGAACTGCACGGCGGCGCGGGTGATGGGGATGGGGCCGACGGTCGAGGTGCCGCCCGAGGCGTCCGCGTCGTCCCGGCCGAAGAGCGTGCTGCCGATGACGATCGCGAGGACCCCGACCACCAGGATCCCGACGATCAGGGGCGTGCGGGACCCGGTGCCCCGGCTCTGCTGTGCGGCCGAGCGCTTGCCCATCCGGTGCCTCCCCGACGTCGGTGGTGACCTCTGTGAGGGGCAACGGCGGATCGCGCCGGGTGGTTGCGTGTCCTGCGGGGTGCGGTCGCCGGGCGGCGGTCAGCGGCGTCGCGCGGGCACCGTCGTGGGCCGGACGGCGCAATCGCGGCCGGTGGCCGGGGCGCTCAGGGCCGGCGGCTCGCCAGGTCGGTGAGCATCACCCGGTAGGCGTCGCCGTCGCGGTCCGACCGCGAGCCGTCCCGGTCGGAGCGCGACCACTGCACGAGCAGCGCGATCACCACGACGAGGAGGGGGACCTCGCCGGCGGCCCACGCGACCCCGCCGCCGAGGCTCTGGTCGGCCAGCAGGTCCGGCACCCACGGCAGCGCGAGGTCGCCGTAGAAGCGCTGCCCGATCACGGTCGCGGCCCCGAAGACCGCCACACCGAAGAACGCGTGGAACGGCATGGACGCGAGCAGCAGCGCCAGCCGGGCGACGTGGGGCAGGGGCCGGGGCGACGGGTCCACCCCGATGACGACCCAGAAGAACAGGTACCCGACGACGACGATGGTGAGGTTCATCAGCTGGTGCGCCCAGTGGTAGGGCAGCGCCGCGGCGAAGATCGGCGAGAGGTACAGCGCGTAGAACGACCCGACGAACAGCACGAGCGCGACGACGGGGTGGGTGAGCACCCGCACCACGGGGGCGTCGAGCAGCGAGGTCACCCACGCCCGGGGTCCGTCGAGCCCGCCGGCGTCGGGCACCGACACCGCGCGCAGCGCCAGCGTCAGCGGGCCGCCCAGCACGAGCAGGATCGGCACGGCCATCGCGAGCAGCATGTGGCTGCCCATGTGGATGCTGAACATCGCCATCGCGTACTCGCCGAGGCCGCTGGTCGTGGTCCACACGCCCAGCGCGCAGCCGGCGAGCCACGCGGTCGTGCGCCCGGGCGGCCACGCGTCCCCCCGGCGGCGCAGGCGCAGCACCCCCGCGACGTAGGCGGCGGCGAGCACGAGGCACACCGCGCCGGCCAGCAGGTTCGGGCGCCCGGGGCCGACCAGTCCGAACACGGTCGGCGGCCCCGGCAGGTCGAAGCCGACGAGCGTCTCCTGCGCGCTCGCGGGCCGCAGCAGCCCGGGCGGGAGCCCGCTCGCGGTCAGGCCGGCGGTGACGGCCGCGAGGCCCAGCGCGGTCAGGGTCCAGCCCGGGGGCAGGCGCGGGGCCACGAGCGGCACCGCGGCCAGGGCGACCAGCACGAGCGCGGCCGCCGCGATCCCGCCGTACAGCGTCGTCCAGCCGTCGCGCACCAACCAGAGATCGACCGTGGCGAGCCCGACGAGCGCGACCGGCGCGGCGACCCGGGCCACCCGTCCCGCCCGCCGGGCGACGACGTCGGCGTCGGGACGCCGGCGGGCGCGGTGCCGGGCGAGGGCGACCGTCGTCCCGAACCACACCGCGAGCGCGGCGGCGGCGAGCACGGCGGCGTCGGTCGCGATGTCGTGGCCCCCGCCGACGCTCGCGACGTGGCCGGTCGCGACGGGCGCGACGACGGCGAGCAGGGCCGGCGGCAGCGCGCCGACCGCGGTACGCCAGGAGAACGTCACCCGGCACATCACCGCGACGACGGCTGCGGCCACCGCCGCCACCAGGAAGCCCGCCGGTTCCTCGAGGGCGCCGACCGAGGCGAGGAAGGGGCTGGGCGCCGACAGGACCCGCGCGTCGCCGCCCACGCCGACCACGACCGTGAGCGGCACCGCGACCGACGCGGCCACCGCCCACACCGCGGCCGCGGCGCCGGCCCGGCGCACGGCCAGGTACCCGTCGGCGGACAGCGCCCGGGCCCCGGTGCGCGCGGGGAGCACGCCGATCGCGGCGACGAGGCTCCCGACGGTGAGCCCGGCCGCGAGCACCACGACCGCACGGACCAGCGGCACGGCGACCCGCAGCGCCTCCGGGGGCGTGCTGACTC
>NZ_JBVPVA010000292.1:0-5011 GCF_055612215.1 Actinomycetospora sp.
CCCTGCTCTTGAGCAGGAACCCGCTGGCGCCGGCGTGCAGCGCCTCGAGGACGTAGTGGTCGATCTCGAACGTGGTGACGACGACGACCCGGACGTGGGCGAGCGCCGGGTCGACGGTGACGGCGCGCAGGACCTCGAGCCCGTGCAGGCCGGGCATCTGCAGGTCGAGCAGCAGGACACGGGGGCGCCGGGACCGGACGAGGGCCAACGCCTCGTGTCCGTCGGTGGCCTCGCCGACGAGGCGCAGATCCGGCTCGCGCTGGACCAGCACCCGCAGGGCCATCCGCACGAGCTCGTCGTCGTCGGCCAGGGCGACCGTGATCGTCCCGTCCGCGGCGGCGGTCACCGGGTCGCCCGTCGGGGGAGGCGGGCCTCGACCTCGACACCGGCCGCGGGGTGATCCGTGACCGTGAGCGTCCCGCCGAGGGCTTCGGTCCGGGCCCGTAGCCCGTCCAGGCCGTGTCCCTCCTCGAGCGCCATCCGGGCCCGCAGGCCCGTCCCGTGGTCGCGGACGACCACGGCCACCGTGTCCGGGTGATGCGTGATCTCCACCTGCGCCACCGTCGGGCCGGCGTGGCGGAGCACGTTGGTCAGGGCCTCCTGGACCACGCGGTGCAGGGTGGCCGAGACCTCCTCGTCGACCCCGAGGTCCTCGCCGCTCGAGCGCAGCTCCACCGGGAGGCCGGCCGCGCGTACCCGGGAGACGAGCTCGGGGACGTCGGTGATCGTCGGGGCCGGGCTGCGAAGCGCAGCGAGCATGCCGTGGAGGTCCCGGAGCGCCGAGTCCGCCGAGTCCCGGACCGCCTCCAGACAGCGCCGGGCCTGGTCGGGCTGCTCGTCGAACACGGTGAGTGCCACCCCGGCCTGCATGCTGACGACCGCGAACCCGTGGCCCGCCACGTCGTGGACCTCCTGCGCCAGGCGGAGGCGCTCGGACTCCGCGCCCCGGGCCAGCAGCTCGGAACGCTGCCGGACGGCACCCTCCTCCCGGACGCGGACCAGCACCCCGACCAGCAGCGGGAGGACGACGAAGACCGTCGCGAACGCCACCAGGACGGCCGCCACGGCGTACCACGACGACCACGTCAGGCGGGTCAGGAGCCCGGCGGACAGCACGACGGCCACCACCGCGCCGACCCCGCCCGCACGTCGGGCCGGGCAGCTCACGCCGACGGTGAAGCAGCACAGCGACGCCACCAGCTGGATCGGGCCGTACGGCCCACCCGCGACGAGATAGCCGGCGACCACCGCGGCGACCACGATGGCGGCGGTCGAGGGTGCGGCCCGGCGGGCGCTCCAGCCGAGACAGGCCAGCAGCACCGCGCCGACGGTCACGGCGTCGATCGAGCGGAGCCCGTCCCCGACCGAGGCGACCTGGATCGAGGCGACGGCAGCGACACCGACCAGGACCGCCGCCGCGAGCGCCGCGGCCCGTACGGGCTCCGGCGATATCCGTCGCCAGGCCCCGGTGACCACGCGCACACCGTAGGCCGCCACGAACCGCTCGCGGGTGCCGCCGGCCGTGACCTACGCGTTCCTGCGTAGGGCACCGCCGCGGTCGGGGGGACGACCGCCCCTCCGGGAACGCCGACGCTGTCCACCATGACCCACGACGCCCTGTTCCCCCTCGATCGTGTCCCCCGTGCCGGCTGGTTCTCCCTGGCCGGGCTCCTCGTCGGCATCCTCGGTCTGGTCATCCAGGCGGTCGCCGAACCGGCGAAGTTCGCGGGCACCCGACTCCTCGGCGTGCCCTTCCCGCCCGGAATCATGGTCATCCTGGGAGCGGGCGTCCTGACGCTCGCGACGTGCCGCTGGCGCTGGCACCCCGTCTTCGGAGTCCTCGTCGGGGTCTGGATCGTCGGGGTCGGCGGGCGGTTCCTGCTCGCGAACCTCGCCTCGCCCGTGGTCGGGACCGTGGCGGGCAACGTCGTCATGGCCGCCGGCCTCGTCACGGCCGTGATCGGCGGGATCGCCGCTATCGCGGCACCGGGCCGTCGACGGGTTCCCGACGACCGCGCGGCCGCCCGGACCGCGGCGAGCTGAGCCCGCCCGACCCGTCGCTCGCCGAACCCCTGGAGCCGTGATCGTGCACCCGACCCCTCCGCTGCGGCACCCGCACCGGCCCTGGGGCCTCGTCCTGGTGTCCGTCGTGGCCGGTGCGGCGATGGCCTGGCCCTACGCCGGGCTCGACATCGGTTCGAGCCGGCTCCCGGTGTCCGGGGGGCTGCACTACGGGCTCCTGGTCGCCCACGTCGCGACGGCACTGGTCGCCCTCGTCCTCGGTCCGCTCCAGTTCGTCCCGGCCGTCCGGGCCCGCTGGTCGGTGCACCGCGCGCTCGGGCGCGCGTACCTCCTGCTGGGTGTCGTGCCCGCCGCGCTCACCGGGATCCCCGTGGCGCTGCTGTCGGGACGGCTCGTCACGCAGGTCGGGCTCGTGATCCCGGCCGTCCTGTGGCTGGTGACGGGCGCGCTGGCCGTCCGCGCGATCCACCGCGGCGACGTCGAGGCGCACCGGTCGTGGATGCTCCGGAACTACGCGCTGACCTTCCTCGCCGTCACCGCCCGGCTGCTGGTGCCGGCGATGGTGCTCGTCGGCGCGGCCCGGGGGGCACCGGTCGACGTGGTGGGCACGATCCCGCGTGGCCAGGTCCTGGGCTGGATCGTGAACCTGGCCGTGGTGGAGGTCCTAATCCGGCGGCGGGCACGATCTCGGCGGCGTCGAACCCCTGCGGCAATGTCGATGCCGCGATAACCCACGCCCGCTCGTCCGCGCGGTACCGCGCGATCCGGGCCGGCCTAGCCGGCTGCTCGTGCGCTCCCGAGAGGCCAGGGGTGATCGACAGGTGACGGCTGCCCGGCGGGGAGGGACGACCGACCGGCCGCGTAGAAGCTCAACTCGGCCGCCCGATCGACCTGTGTGGGGTCCGGGTGTCTCTCCAGCCAGGGGGCTACCCACGTCCGCAGCGAGGTCGGGTCCGTGCTCCTCGAGGGTGTCGAGGGGCAGGCGGGTGCCGTCGGGGTCGGCGAACACGGTCAACCAGGCCCGCAGGGCGACGACCTCGCCGGAGTGCTCCACGCCGAGGACCTCGAGGTGGGCCTGCCAGCCGGCGAGCGGGTCACGGTTGTCGACGGCGAGGGTCAGCGGGTCAAAGCCGCGCGCGCAGGCCGCGCGGTGCGCGTCGAGGCGCAGTTCGAGCAGGGTGCCGAGGGCCGGGGACGTCGAGAGTGCAGGCGTAGAGCCGCCCAGCGTCGTCGACGTGGTCGGCGTCGGCGATGCGCCGGGCCCCGAAGACGTCGGTGTAGAACTGCAGCGACCGCTCGAGGTTCGACACCGCGATCTTGACGTGGTGGATGCCGCGCAGCGTCATGACTGCTCCTTCCCCGGCTGCTCCCGGGGGTTCTCCTCGGCAACCGGTGGGTGGACACGGCACCTCAGCCGGCGTGTACCGAGACGGACAGGGTGGGGATCGGGCCGATCCGGGCGTCGATCCGGTCGCCGGGTCGCAGCCACCCGGCCGCAGTGCTCGCCGGCCGACCCCGAGGGCGAGCCGGTGAAGAGCACGTCGCCTGGAACGAGGGTGATGTGGTCACTGATGATGCTGAGCTGCTCGTCGACCCGGTAGCTCATCTCGGCGGTTGAGGCGTCCACCATCGGTCGCCGCTGACGGAGAGCGTGATTTGCAAGTCGACGTCGTCGAGGAAGCGGCCGGCACCACGACCGGTCCGCAGAGGGCCATGGTGTCCTGCGCCTTGCTGCGGGTAGATCGGTCCCCAAGGCCGTTGTCCGCGTGCATCAAGTTTCGGCACGAGAGGTCCAGGCCGATCGTGTAGCCCGCGACAAATCGACGCGCCGCCGCGCTCGCCGCTGACATCATGGGCCTGCGCATTAGGCCCCACCGAACCTCAGCGCGACGGTTAAGAGCACATCGCGCGCGTTCGAATTCTCCTCGCGCGGCGGGGGCCACCTCGGCGATCGCGAGCTTTCCTCATCCCCGGCCTTGTTGCCTCCGACAGCTGTCATGCCCGTGACGTTTACGATGTGGAGCTCAATCAGCGCTGGACGCCCTATCTCCGCGAAGACTGCGCCATCGCAATCAGGCGCTGCGGCAGGATCGCCCAGTAGCGGCCCGCGGCCGAGGCCGATCACCGCAGCCCCTGGCTAGCTAGGGCGTTCCGCCATCTCGGCAAGTCGGAGCGGGACACGCCACTTCCTGCGATAGACGAGGCCGAGAGGGCTCTCCGGGACGTGGCGTTCCGCATGCCTGGGGGCGGCTCCGTGAGCCGGAGCGGCGTCGACGCCGGGCCGATCGGCGGATCGACCGGGGCCTCGTCTGCCGAGATACTCGTCCGGGTGACCGACGGCGCGACAGTCGGCCGCGTCGCGGAGCTCGATACCTTGACGCGGCGGCTGGCGGACGCGCAGGCCGGTACCGGCGCGGTCCTGCTGGTATCCGGCGAGGCCGGGATCGGGAAGACGCGCATCCTCGGGGAGGCAGGCCGGCTGGCCCGCTCACGGGGCATGACTGTTCTGAGCGGTCGGGCGGTCCCGGGCGCCGGCCCGTTCCGCCCCGTCGCGGAGGGTCTCATTTCGCTGGACTGCCCCGCGACCACGGAGCATCCCCAGCTGGCCCCGTACCGGCCCGTGCTCGGACGGCTCCTCCCGGGCTGGCCCGCGGTGGCGGCACCGGACAACGCCCTGGTCGACCCGGTCGTCCTCCTGGGCGAGGCGGTGCGCGAGCTCCTGGATATCGGCGCGGGGTCGCACGGTCTGCTCCTCACCCTCGACGACCTGCACTGGGCCGACCACGACACGCTCGCCCTGCTCGACTACCTTGCCGGCCGGCTCGCGGGCACCCGGGTGCTGCTGGTGGGCGCTGCCCGCGACGACGAGCACGCGCCGCCGGGCCTTGCCCAGCTGCAGCGGCACCCGTCGGTCGCGGTGGCCCGGCTGCGCCGGCTGACGCCGCCCGAGATCGCCGCGCTCGCGCGGGAGCGAGCAGCGCCGTCCGAG
>NZ_JBVPVA010000469.1:0-1074 GCF_055612215.1 Actinomycetospora sp.
ATCCGGTGGCGCCCCCGGCGAGGACCGCGACTGGTCCCACGACTTCGGCGCCGAGGACTTCGGCAGCGACGCGGTCCCGGCCGGGGCCTCCGCCAACGGGCACAACGGCCGGCACGCGTCCGGCACCGCCGGGGAGCCCCCTGCCGCCGGTGACCTCGGCTACGACGCCGACGGCGGGCGCCGGTGACGGCGACGCAGCGCGGGCTCCAGCGCGTCACCGGCATCGCCGTCACCAGCGACGGCTGGCCGGTGCCGTTCGCGGTCGTCACGGTGATCGACGCCGCCGGTCAGCAGATCGGAGGCGCCCCGGTGGCCGACGACGGCCGCTTCGTCATCGACGACCTGCCCGCCGGGCCCTGCACCGTCATCACCTCCGCCGTCGGGCACACGCCGGCCGCCCGCCCCGTCGGGGGACCCGGCGACGGCGACCTGGGCCGGGTCGTGCTCACCCGCACCGGCGCGCTCGAGCTGCCCGTGCCGGGCCGGTGGGACATCGACCCGGTGCACTCGCGCATCTCGGCCTCGGCGTTCCACCTCGGGATCACGAAGGTCCACGGTCGGCTGCGCCGCTTCACCGGGCACATCGACATGGGCCCCGACCTGTCCTCGACGCGCGTCAGCGCGGCGATCGAGTCGGCCAGCGTCGACACCGACGACGACACCCGCGACCAGCACCTGCGCGCCGCGGACTTCCTCGACGTGCTCCGGTTCGCCGAGATCCGGTTCGACTCGACGGAGATCGTCCGGCGCACCGCAGACCACTGGACGATGGTCGGCGACCTGCGCCTCAAGGGGATGGTCAACCGGGTCGCCCTCGACGTGGTCTACCACGGGGCGGGCCCCGACCTCTGGGGCGGCGAGCGGGCCGGCTTCTCGGCCACCACGCAGCTCTCCCGCGACGACTTCGACATCTCGTGGAACCAGTCGGTGATCGCCGGCATCTTCGCGATCGGCCGGACGCTGCGCATCGAGATCGACATCGAGGCGGTCCGGGTCACCGACTGATCCGGCACCGGGCCACCTGACTGGCTGGCCCGCCCGTCGAGGGGCACACCAGGCAGCTCAGAGGCCGCC
>NZ_JBVPVA010000663.1:0-4816 GCF_055612215.1 Actinomycetospora sp.
TGCTGATGATCAACGGCGGGGGGCTGGGCCGGGCTGGGCTGGGCGCGGCGGGAGGCCCCGGCTACACCTGCGCGGCCGCCGCAGGGCGCGACCGGACCGGGACGAGGTCGTCGGCGTGCACGACCTCCCGACGGTGCTCGGGCGCGAGGTCGCGGGTCTTGCGGCCGACCAGCTCGGGCATCTCCTCGGCGTCGAACGCGACGACGCCCCGCGCCACGGTGTCCCCGCGCGGCCCGACGAGCTCCACGACGTCGCCGGCCTCGAAGTCGCCGTCCGAGCCGGTGATGCCTGCTGCGAGCAGCGAGCGCCGCTTCGTGGCCGGGCCCGAGGTGATCGCGCGTACCGCCCCGTCGTCGAGGTGCAGCCGCCCCCGCGAGCCGGCCATGTGGCTCAGCCAGAACCGGCGCGCGGAGAGCCGCGGGCCGGTCGGCGCGAAGACCGTCCCGACCTCGGCGCCCAGCGCCGCCGGCGCGGCCGACGCCGCCGCCACGAGCACCGGCACCCCGGCCCCCGCGGCGAGGTCCGCCGCGGCCAACTTCGAGGCCATCCCCCCGGTCCCGACGGTGCCCGCGCCCGGCCGCGCGACGTGGACCTGCTCCAGGTCGGCGACCCCGTGGACCTCGTCGAGCATCGCCGCGCCGGGAGCGCGCGGGTCGTCGTCGTAGACGCCGTCGACGTCGGAGAGCAGCACCAGCGCGTCCGCACCGACGATGTGGGCGACGAGGGCCGCGAGCCGGTCGTTGTCGCCGAAGCGGATCTCGTCGGTGGCGGTCGTGTCGTTCTCGTTGACCACGGGCACGACGCCGAGGCCCAGCAGCCGTTCGAACGTGCGCTGCGCGTTGCGGTACGGGGCGCGGCGCACGACGTCGTGGCTGGTCAGCAGCACCTGGCCGACGACGCGCTCGTGGCGGGCGAACGCGTCGGCGTAGGCCCGGGTCAGGTGGAGCTGCCCCACCGACGCGGCCGCCTGCTGGGTCGCGAGGTCGCGGGGCCGGCGCGCGAGCCGCAGCGGGGCGAGCCCGGCCGCGATGGCGCCCGAGGACACCAGCACCACCTGGGTCCCGGTCGCGACCCGCGCGGCGACGGCGTCGACGAGGGCGTCCAGCCGACCGACGTCGAGACCCCCGGACACGCTCGACAGCGACGACGACCCGACCTTGACCACGAGCCGCCGCGCGCCCGCGACGGTGTCCCGGGCGACGGTCATCCGTCGTCCCGGGCGGCCTCGTCCCCGGCGACGTCGACGGTCTCGAGGTCGTACGGGTCCCCGCCGTCCACCCAGCTGGGCACCCCGAGCTCGGCGTCGTCGCGATGGCGGCGCCGCTCCTGCTTGGCGGCCTTGCGCATCGCCGCGCTCGAGCGGTCGGCGTAGCCGGCGTTGTCCAGGCGGGGGTCGGTGCCGCGGTTGCCGGTCTGCGGGCCGCCGCCGAGGGCCGCGACGCCGGCCGGGGTGGAGGGCTCCCAGTCGAAGGTGTGGATGCCGATGGTGACCATGTCGCCGGGCCGCGCCCCGGCCTCCGCGAGGGCCTCCTCGACGCCGAGGCGGGCGAGCCGGTCGGCGAGGTAGCCGACCGCCTCGTCGTTGGCGAAGTCGGTCTGGCGGACCCAGCGCTCGGGCTTCTCCCCCCGGACCCGCCACGCCGGGCCGTCGGCCGGGTCGATGTCGTCGCCGGTGTCGGCCTCGACGGTGAACCCGGAGTCGTCGACGGCGGTCGGGCGCAGCACGACCCGCGGCGGCACGGTGTGCACGACGCTCGCGCGGGCCTCCTCCACGGCGCCCGCCATGAGGAAGGTCAGCTCCCGCAGCCCGGTGTGCGCGGCGGTCGAGATCTCCACGACGGGCCAGCCGAACGCCTCGACGTCGGGGCGGACCAGCTCGGCGAGCTCGGCGGCGTCCGGCACGTCCACCTTGTTCAGCGCGACGATGCGCGGCCGGGAGGCCAGGTCCGTGCCCAGGGCCGAGGTGTAGGAGGCGAGCTCGTGCTCGAGCGCGCGGATGTCCGAGACCGGGTCGCGGTCGGTCTCGAAGGTCGCGCAGTCGACGACGTGCACGAGCACCGAGCAGCGCTCGATGTGGCGCAGGAAGTCCAGGCCGAGGCCCTTGCCGTCGGAGGCGCCCGGGATCAGGCCGGGGACGTCGGCGACGGTGAACGTCGATTCGCCGGCGCTGACCACGCCGAGGTGCGGGGTGAGCGTGGTGAACGGGTAGTCGGCGATCTTCGGCTTCGCGGCCGACAGGACGCTGACCAGCGAGGACTTGCCGGCGCTGGGGAACCCGAGGAGCCCCACGTCGGCCATCGAGCGCAGCTCGAGCACGAGGTCGCGGGCGTCGCCCGGCTCGCCGAGCAGCGCGAAGCCGGGCGCCTTGCGGGCCGGGCTCGCGAGCGCCGCGTTGCCCAGTCCCCCGCGCCCGCCGCGGGCCGCGACGAAGCGCGCCCCCGGGCCGGTGAGGTCGCCGAGGATCTCGCCGTGCTCGTCGAGGACCACGGTGCCCTCGGGCACCGCGAGCTCGACGTCCTCGGCGTTCGCGCCGCTGCGGAACGAGCCCTGTCCCGGCCGGCCGTTGGCGGCCACGGCGTGGGGGCGGTGGTGGAAGTCGAGCAGCGTGTGCACACCCGGGTCGGCCACGAGGACGACGTCGCCCCCGCGTCCCCCGTTGCCGCCGTCGGGCCCGCCCAGCGGGACGAACTTCTCCCGGTGCACGGAGCTGCAGCCGTGTCCGCCGGCACCGGCGGTCACGTGCAGCGTCACGCGGTCGACGAACCGCGCCATGGCCGTTCCTCTCTACAGACGACGAGGGGCGGACCCCATCGGGCCCGCCCCTCGCCGGTGGTACTGGTGTGTCGTCCCGAGGGTCAGGCCTCGACCGGCACGATGTTGACGTTCTTGCGCCCGGCCTTGTGGCCGAACTTGACGGCGCCCGCGACCAGCGCGAACAGCGTGTCGTCCCCGCCGCGGCCGACACCGACGCCGGGGTGGAACTTGGTGCCGCGCTGGCGGACCAGGATCTCGCCGGCCTTGACGACCTGGCCGCCGTAGCGCTTGACGCCGAGGAACTGGGCGTTCGAGTCGCGACCGTTGCGGGAGCTGGACGCACCCTTCTTGTGAGCCATGGTGTCTCGCTCCCCTTACTTCGAGATGCCGGTGATCTCGACCTGGCTGTAGCGCTGGCGGTGGCCGACGCGCCGCTTGTAGCCGGTCTTGTTCTTGTACTTCAGGATCTTGATCTTCGGGCCCTTGGTCTCACCGAGGACGTTCCCGGTGATCGAGACCTTCGCGAGGTCGTCCACCGAGGAGAGGACGGTCGAGCCGTCGACGACGAGGATCGGCTGGAGGTCGACCGAGTCGCCGTCCAGGAGCTCCACGTCGACGACGTCGCCGACCGCGACCTTGTACTGCTTGCCGCCGGTCTTCACGATCGCGTACATCTCGGACGCAGGCTCCTGTCGTGCTGGACGTCTGTCTGGTTCTCGGGAGGGCTCGCGTCCCGATCGGGCGGGCACCTCACCGCACGCGGAGACCATCGACCCCCACGCTGCTGTGGACCACGATACCCGCCGGGTCCGACAGGTCGGGGACCGGGGGCTCGTGGCCGCAGCAGGGCAGGCGTCAGTGGCCCCCGACGGTCACGGGCGGCCCGGCCGGGCGGGACGCGGCCCGCCGGCGGCGACGTCCGCCGGTGGCGGCCCCGTCGTCGGCGGGCTGGTCGGGCTCCTCGCTCACCGGGGTCGGGGTGGACGCGACCGGCTCGGGGTCCGGCTCCGCGGTCCCGACGGCGGGCTCGGTCGCCGCGGGTGCGACGGCGGGCTGCTCGGGCTCCTCGGCGACCTCCGGGGTCCCGGTGCTCTCCTGCGCCTGCTCGACCTCGAGCTCGACCTCGGGCTCCTCGGCGGCCGGTACCACCGGCTCGTCGGAGGTGCCGGTCGTGTCGGTGTCCTCCGACGTCGCGGCCTCCTGGTCCGTCTCGGCGGGCTCGGCCGGCTCGGGCGTCCCGGTGCTCTCCTCGGCCTGCTCCACCTCGAGCTCGACCTCGGACTCCTCGGCGTCCTCCGCCCCCGCGGCACTGCGCCGCTGGGCGAGCTCGGCGGGGGTGGGCACGTGACCGCCCAGCCCGTTCGGCGAGGCCGCGCCCGCGGTGACCGAGGAGGCCACCGTGGTCGGCGACCCGCCCTCGGACGACGCCCCGCGCCGCCCCCGGCCGCGTCGGCGCCCGGAGCCCGATCCGGAGCCGTTCTGCCCGGAGCCGCCGCGGTCGCCGGCGTCGGGCGTCTGGTCCCCCGACGAGGCCGCCGGTGCCGCCGGTGCCGCCGACGCGGTTGAGGACGACCCCGACGAGCCGTTCGATCCCGACCGGCTGTGCTCGGGGCCGCCCGTCACCGGGTCGGTGTGGACGATCACGCCGCGGCCCTTGCAGTGCTCGCAGGGCGTGGAGAACTCGTCGAGCAGGCCCTGCCCGACCCGCTTGCGGGTCATCTGCACGAGGCCGAGCGAGGTCACCTCGGCCACCTGGTGGCGCGTGCGGTCCCGCCCGAGGCACTCGGTGAGCCGGCGCAGCACGAGGTCGCGGTTGGACTCCAGGACCATGTCGATGAAGTCGATGACGATCATGCCGCCGATGTCGCGCAGCCGGAGCTGGCGCACGACCTCCTCGGCCGCCTCGAGGTTGTTGCGGGTCACCGTCTCCTCGAGGTTGCCCCCGGAGCCGGTGTACTTGCCGGTGTTGACGTCGACCACGGTCATGGCCTCGGTGCGGTCGATCACCAGCGTGCCGCCCGAGGGCAGCCACACCTTGCGGTCGAGCGCCTTCACCAGCTGC
>NZ_JBVPVA010000763.1:0-2402 GCF_055612215.1 Actinomycetospora sp.
CCGGCGCCGATCCCGCGCCCGGCTCCGGTGACCACGGCGACTCCGGCGTGACCGGTCATGGGGTGGGTCCTCTCAGTCGGGGGGCGGCTCCTGGGTGCAAGCGAAGCCCTATCGGCGTGCTCATCTCTCCGCTTGCACCCAGTGGCAGTAAAGCCACGTCGTCGCGGGCCGGGCCGGGCGATTCTGGCGCACCCCGCTCCGTCGTAGGCTCGCGGGCGATGCGCAGCGAGGAGATCGAGATCCGGACCGGCGGTGACGAGACCGTCCGTGACATCACCCGGGAGTGCGAGCGCTTCCTCGGCGACGCCGACGCGCGGGACGGGCTGCTGCACGTCTTCGTCCCGCACGCCACCGCGGGCCTGGCCGTCATCGAGACCGGGGCGGGCAGCGACACCGACCTGCTCCGACAGCTCCGCGAGCTCCTCCCCGCCGACGACCGCTGGGGCCACCGTCACGGTTCCCCCGGCCACGGCCGCGACCACGTGCTGCCCGCGCTGATCAGCCCGTCGCTGTCGGTCCCGGTGCTCGGCGGGCGGATGGCGCTGGGCACCTGGCAGTCGGTCTGCCTCGTCGACACCAACGGCGACAACGCGTCCCGGAAGGTGCGGCTCAGCCTGCTGCCCGGCTGACCCGCGCCTCCCAGGGCATGCTGGAGGGCGTGAACACCCCGACGCGCACCGACGTCCTCGTCGTGGGTGCCGGCCCCGCGGGCTCGGCCGCCGCGGCGCGCGCCGCCGAGGCCGGCCACGACGTCGTCCTCGCCGACGCCGCCGTCTTCCCCCGCGACAAGGCCTGCGGCGACGGCCTGACCCCGCGGGCCATCGCCGAGCTGCAGCACCTCGGGCTCGGCGAGTGGGTCAAGGGACGGGGCGAGAACCGGGGGCTGCGCGCGGCCGGCTTCGGCCAGCTGCTCGAGCTGCCCTGGCCGGGCGGGTCGCTGCCGGCGCACGGGGGCGCGGTCGCGCGGACCGAGCTCGACGCCCGGATCCGCACCGCGGCGCTGGAACGCGGCGCGGTGCCGGTCGAGGGTGCGCGGGCGGTCGACGTCGAGCGCGACGGCGACCGGGTCACCGGCGTCGTCTTCGACGGCCCGGACGGGCCCACGACGATCGCCTGCCGCCACCTCGTCGTGGCCGACGGGGCGCGCTCCACGCTCGGGCGGGTGCTCGGCCGCGTCTGGCACCGCGACACGGCCTACGGCGTCGCCGCCCGCGGCTACGTGCGCTCGGGGCGCCACGACGACGAGTGGATCTCCTCCCACCTCGAACTTCGGGGCACGGAGAACGAGGTCCTCTCCGGCTACGGCTGGGTCTTCCCGCTGCACGACGGCCACGTGAACATCGGCGTCGGCACCCTCGCGACCGAGGCCCGGCCGGCGAACATCCGCCTCCGTTCGCTCATCGCCCACTACGCCGAACAGCGCCGCGAGGACTGGCAGCTCGACGGCGAGGTCAGCGACGTCGCATCGGCGCTGCTGCCCATGGGCGGCGCGGTCTCGAACGTCGCGGGGCGGAACTGGGCGCTCGTCGGCGATGCCGCGGGCTGCGTGAACCCGCTCAACGGCGAGGGCATCGACTACGGGCTGGAGACCGGGCGCACCGTCGTGGACCTGCTGGGCGAGGACGACCTCACGCTCGCCTGGCCTGCCACGCTGCGCCGCCAGTACGGGTCGGCCTTCTCCATCGCCCGTCGGCTGGCCGGCCTGCTGACGACGCCGAGGCTGCTGCCGCTGGCCGGTCCGGTCGGCATGCGGTCCCGGGCGCTCATGACGGTGGCCCTGCGCGTCATGGGCAACCTGGTCACCGACGAGGACGAGGACCTCGTCGCGCGGGCGTGGCGGCTCGCGGGACGCGCGTCGATGCGGGCCGACGTGCTCCCGCCGTTCCCGGCGGCCGACCTGCGGACGCCCGCCGTCGCGGGCTGAGGGGTCGGGCGTCGCGCCCCGGCCGCGCCCTGCCCCGTCCAGCCCCACTCCGCTGATCAACAGCACACGAGGCACGCCGTCGGCCCCTACCGCATGCCCCGTGTGCCCGTGATCACGGGCGTTGGCTCGACCGGCGCCGCCCCCGACCACGAGGGGCACACCGCGCATGACGGAGGCGCGCCGAACCTGCCTCACGTGCTGATGATCATGGCGAGAGAGTCGGTCAGGAGACGGGGCCGGCGCGCGACATCCTCACGGCCGCCAGGACAGGACGCGGCCGTGGCGCACGAGCTCGCCGTGGTGCGCCGGATCGACGGGACCGAGCGCCAGGTCGAGCAGCGCGACCGCAGCCTCGTCCGCGCTGGGCGCGCCGCTCACGTCCCACCACAGTCCCGACGTCGGGGTGTTGATCATCCCCGGACACACCGCGGCCAGCAGGATCCCGCGACGGAGATCCTCCTCCCGCCGTGACGCGGCC
>NZ_JBVPVA010001063.1:0-8205 GCF_055612215.1 Actinomycetospora sp.
GGCTCAGGCCGCCCGCACGCGCAGGACGGACCCGGTGGCGCCGGTCGTGACCATCACGACCACCAGGCCGCAGAGGACGGTCGCCACCGGGGCCAGGCCCCAGATCTCGACGGCCACCCCGGCGAGGAGGCTCGAGACCGCGGCCGCGAGGTAGCAGAACAGGTACACGGCGGCGAGGGTGCCGGCGTGCACGCCGGCGGGGCTGCGCTCGAGCAGCACCCGCATCGCGCCGGCGAACGCCACGCCGAACCCGGCTCCGGCCACGACCGCGGCGGCCAGGTACGCGCCGAAGCTCCCCACGGCGATCGCCACGACGTACCCGCCGACGCCGACCGCCAGGACGGCCGCCCCGCCCGCCAGCGCCCGCACCGCGCGGAGCCGGGCGGCGGCGAGCCCGGCCACCGGCCCGCAGAGGTGGTAGACGGCGACCGCCAGCGCCCCGCTGAACAGGTCGTGGCGACCGAGGACCGACACCGCGAGCGACGGGGCCAGCGCCTGGGTGAACCCCCCGAGGACGTAGGTCGCGGCGACGAGCAGGCACACGGTGGGGAACACGGCGCGCGCCGAGGGCGGGACCCGGACCACCGGGCGCAGGGACCGCAGCGCACCGGAGCGTCCCCCCGCGGTCTCCGGGAGGAGCGCGACGGCCACCGCGGCGCCGGCGAGGACGACGGCCGTCACGACGAAGGACAGGACGGGCGCGCGTTCCGGTGCGAGCTGCACCGCCGCGCCCGAGGCGAGCGCCCCGATCGCGATGCCTCCCGGCGGCGCGCCGCTGGTGACCGCCCCGGGGAGGCCGGGACGGGACGCGGGCGCCAGATCCACGACGAACGCACCGAGGGCGCTGAGCGCGAGCCCGATCGAGAGCCCCTGCACCGCGCGCCCGACGATCAGGGGCGCCGCGGAGTCCACCGAGGCGAGGACCAGGCACGCGACCGCGCCCACGAGGATCGCCGGCACCGCGACCCGTCGTCGGCCGACGTGGTCGGAGAGGCTGCCGCAGCACAGCAGCGCGGCGAGCAGCGGCAGGATGTAGACCGCGAACGCGCCGGTCAGCGCGATCGTCGAGACACCGTAGGTCTGCTGGTAGACGACGTAGAGCGGCGCCGGCACACCGGCCGCGGCACAGACCGCGACGAGCGCGACGGACGCCGTGGTGAAGGTCGTCGTCGAGGGGGATCGTGCGCTGCGCAGCACCCGGGACTCAGGCCGCCCCGGTGAGCGGGGCCTCGGGCGTCACGCGTCCAGCCTAGGCGCCGTCCGGCGTGGCCGGCCCTACGTCGGGCGGCCCGAGCCGACGGCCGACCGCGAGGGGGCGCGCGCGTCGACCGGCGCCGCGCGCACGACCGGGCTGACGACGAGCCGCGCGTACGCGACCAGGACGGAGCACAGGGCGGCGTAGCCGAGGAACTTGGCGATGTCCTCGGCGTTGCCCAACAGGTGGGAGAGGGTCGGGTCGGACACCTCGAACACGTCCTCGAGCTTGTCCCCGGCCACCGAGACGGCGAGACCGCCGAGGCCGACCAGCAACGAGAGCAGCAGACCCAGGCGGTGGACCGGCCCCATCACCCACAGCACGAGCGCGCCGCCGACGACGACGTAGAACCCGTTGCCGACGACCTCCGGGATGCGGAAGCCGGGGAGGATCGCGTCGTGGATCATGAAGAGGTCGTCGAACGCGACGAGCAGCATGAGGACCGCGACCCCGAGGCCTGCGCTGATCACGCGCCGCTCCGGACCGGGTCCGGCGCGCCGGGACCAGGCCCGTGCCAGGTCCAGGGCCCCGAGCAGCACCCCCACCGCCACGACCAGCGCTCCGCACCCGAGGAAGGTGAACAGGCCCGACCACTGTGAGGCGTCGGACGAGGTGTCCTGGTCCTGGAGCGCGATCTCGATCGCGTGGTGCGTCGCGGCGAACCCGACCAGGAACAGCGCGACCCCGATGCCGACCGGCACCACCGTCCGGACGAGGGTCCGCCCCAGCTGCGCGAACTCCCCGCGGACCACCCAGAGGTCGAGGACCGGGAGCGCGAGCGGCTGGGTCGGTGCGGTGGCGTCCTCTCCCGACGGCGGCCGCCGGACGACCTGGCCGACGATGCGCCGCGCCCGCACGACGAGCACCCAGCACAGCCCCGCACAGCCGAGGTACGTGACGAAGCGACCCGTGTTGGCGAGGACACCCACCGGGTCGTGCGCTCCCTCGAGGTGGGCGGCGACGGCCACGGTGGCGGCGCCGACGGCCAGGCACCAGATCGCGGCGAGGAAGGCACCGCGGACACCGGCGTCGCGCACGGGGCGCCAGGCGCACGCGGCGAGCAGCCCGAGGACGAACAGGTAGGCGAGGGTGCCGACGCTCGCCGGGACGCCCACCCCGGGGAGGACCCGGTGGTGGAGCAGGAAGAGGTGGTCCAGGACGACGACGAGGACGAGGACGGCCGTACCGAGGTCGTCCCGGCCCGCCGTCGAGGAGATCGCGCCGCCCCCGGGGCGGCGGCGCCGGGCGTGCGCCAGCCCGACGGCGAAGAGCAGGACCCCGACGGCGGCGAAGAGCGCCTCGGAGGAGAGGAACGCGAAGAAGCCGGACCAGGCCGATCCCTGGTCGTCGGTGTTCCGGTTCCCAAGCACGAATGCGACCGCGTGTCCCCCCGAGGGATGGCTGAGGGCCCAGCCCGTGACGATCACCGTCATCGCGATCGCGGTCGGGAGCACGGCGAAACGCATCATCCGTCCGAATTCGACGAATTCGCTCCGCGTCGCCCAGAAGTCGTTCTCCTGTCCGAATCGCTCGCGATGTGCGCCCGTCACGGATGGGCCTCCTGGCCGACGATCCTCGTTCACCGAGTGTTCCGCGGGAGGCTACTCAGTTCACGACGACGCGGAGTCGGGGGTCCTTCAGAGGTCGATGCGCGACCCCATCACCACGGTGCGCTCGGTCGGCAACCGGAACGAGCCGGCCGGGGACGCGGCATTGTGCGCGAGCCCGACGAACAGCCGCTTGCGCCACGTGCTCATCCCGGGTTCGCGGCCGCGCTCGATGGTGATCTGGGAGATGTAGAAGAACGCCCGGTCCGGGTCGCCGTCGGCGAGCTCGGGGGAGAACGCGCAGGCCTGGCGCAGCACGCCGGGCACGTCCTGCACGTCCTGGAACCCGAACCGCGCGCTGACGTGGACGATCCCGTCGTGCGGGTGCTTGAGGTCGTCGACGGTCAGGCGCTGGTCGACCGGGACGTGCGGCACCGACGTCGGGACCAGGGAGACGATCAGCACCCGCTCGTGGAGCACGTGGTTGAACTCGACGTTGGCCCGCAGCGCCAGCGGGGCGGTCTGCTTGGTCGGGTGAGGGAACACGGCGGTGCCGGGCACGCGCACGATCTCGTCGGGCAGGTCGTCCAGGAACTCCTGCAGCGGCCCCTCCAGCTCGGTCCGCCGCGCGGTGACGGCCTTCCGGCCGCGCTGCCACGTCGTCATGACGACGATGACGATCGCGGCGACCAGCAGCGGCAACCAGCCACCGTGGACGATCTTGGTGAGGTTCGCGCTGAAGTAGAGCAGCTCGATGCCGCCGAACACGACGCCGACGGTCACGAGCTGCCACCGCGCCCAGTGCCACGCGGTGGCGGCGTGGAACACGAACAACGTCGTCGAGATGAGCAGGGTGCCGGTGACGGCGAGCCCGTAGGCGGTGGCGAGGCTCGACGACGACCGGAACGTGGCGACCAGGATGAGCACGCCGCCGAACAGCAGCCAGTTCACCGTCGGGACGTAGATCTGTCCGCTCTCGCTCTCCGAGGTGTGGCGCACCGTCAGGCGCGGGAGGTAGCCCAGCCGGACGGCCTGTTGCGACACCGAGAACGCGCCGGAGATCACCGCTTGCGAGGCGATGACGGTCGCCGCGGTCGCGAGGACGATCAGCGGGATCCGGGCCCAGCCGGGAGCGAGCAGGTAGAACGGGTTCGCCACCGCCGCGGGGTCGTGCAGGATCAGCGCGCCCTGCCCGAGGTAGTTGATGATCAGGGCGGGGAAGACGACGGCGAACCAGGCGAGGCGGATGGGCCGGCGCCCGAAGTGGCCCATGTCGGCGTAGAGCGCCTCGGCCCCGGTGATGGCGAGCACCACCGCGCCCATCGCGATGAAGGCCGTGAACGGGTGGTCGGCGAAGAACGCGACGATGTAGGTGGGCGAGAGCCCGAGCAGGACGTCGGGGTGGGTGACGATCCGGGGCAGGCCCAGCACCGCGAGGACCACGAACCACAGCGCCATGATCGGCCCGAACAGCCGGCCCACGCGCTCGGTGCCCACCCGCTGCGCGATGAACAGCATCGCGAGGATGACGGCCCCGACCGGCAGGACGACCTCGGCGAGTTCCGGACGCACCACCTCGACGCCCTCCACCGCGGAGAGCACCGAGATGGCCGGGGTGATCAGCGAGTCGCCGTAGAACAGGGCTGCCCCAAGCACCCCGAGGGCCAGCGCGAACGACGCCCGCCGCCCGGCGTGCAGCGTGCCGCGGACCAGCGCGGCCAGGGCCATGACGCCGCCCTCGCCGTCGTTGTCGGCGCGCAGCATGAACGTCACGTACTTGATCGTCACGATGATCGTGACCGACCAGAAGACGAGCGAGACGACGCCGTACACGTCGGACGGCGACGGGGTCACCGCGTTGTCGTCGATCGAGAAGACCGTCTGCATCGCGTAGAGCGGGCTGGTCCCGATGTCGCCGAACACCACCCCGAGCGCCCCCAGCGCCAGGCCGGCCCCGCCGGCGCCGAGCACCGCGGGGTGCTCGGGACCACCACGCTCGCGGCGGGTCGAGCCGGCGCCCGTCGTGGTGGCCGGCGGCGCTTCGGGGTCAGCCATGGTCGACAGTCTGCTCCGAGCGCGGCGCGGCGGCCGGGCTGGCTAGCGGCCGAGGAGTGCGAGGCCGGCGGCCGCGGGGCTGTCGGGTCCGGCCCCGTAGACCAGGAGCCGGTGGCCGGAGTCGTCCGGCGGGGTGAGCACGCTGAAGCCGAGCTCGAGCTCGCCGACGGTGGGGTGGCGCAGCCGCTTGCTACCGGATGCTCTCGCTGCTGCTGACCCCCGGGCTACGGGCCCGGCGGTACCTGCGGGGGCGCCCTGCCTCATCGACCGTGGTCGAGAGGATTACCAGATGCTGCGCCATCCCGACGCTGCCCGAGGGCAGCCCCAGACGCTCGACGAACTGTGGGCCGCCCCGCCTCGACGATCGGTGAGGCACCGGTGGCTGGGGGGCTGATCAATCTGATTGCCATCCGTAATCCCGGACCGAGTCCCGAGACCGAGCGCTCCTCGGTGCTTACTCGAACGTACGGTGATGGCGGTGTCCGGATCGGCCTCCCTCGCGGGGTGCTGGCACGTGTCCTCCGTAGAGCTGATGGGCGTTGGGTGTATGCGCGTGGCGGACATTGACCATATGCGTCTCAGAGACATTCGCAATACGCCAGCAACATACGACGGTGCTAACGACCGTCGGCTCCGTCGTCCCCGCAGCGGCAGGAGAGAGCGCAGCCGCCGCTCGCCTCACGGACTGAACTGCGGGCCCCCTGTCGGTCCCCGACGCCCGCGACGGGGCCAATGGCGGCCCGACGATCGAACGTCGCCCCGACGAGGCCTGGGCTCGCGCGGCGGGTCGAGGGGCAACGTGTCGTGACGTGCGCGGTTGATGCCGCGCTCGATCAGCACGACCTTGACCCAGCGCTCCGGAAGGGGCCGGACGTCGACGTCGTCCACCAGGTAGGCCGCCGCCAATTCTTCACGTACGGCCAGGAGGTGCTTCGGCAGTTGCCCGGGACGGAGCTCGACGCTGAAGCGGGTTGGGGGGCCTAGGGTGATCTCGCCGAGACGCGGGGGCTCGCGCGTGCCGAAGCCGGACGGGACGATCCGGTGGGTCAGCTCGACCCCAGAGCAGAACTCGTTCCAGATCCAGCGCATCTGCTGCTTGAGCGCGGTCGCGTCCCGTCGGTACTCACGGAGGTCGCGGTGGCTGGGGTTGAACGGAAGCGGCGCGGGCGCCCATCGCCCGAGGGGCCTACACACCGGGACCACCCTCCAGCGCGCGGCGGCCCGAGGGACGAGGCCGCGGACTCGACCAGACGAGCGGTCGGAGGACCGGGCCAGAAGTTGCTGCAGTAGCTAGCGAACCGTCCCTCATCGCGACCTCCGGATCACGTGTTCAGGATGAGGATACACGCGGTAGATACAGCATGTAAATACATTGATCTTGCGCCGTGTGAGCGCTGCCTATGACTTTGCGTAATTTCGATCTTGCATCTGTCAGCAGTCGAGGGGTAACGTATGGCGCTTCTATCTAGCGGGACTACGTTGTGTACTTAACATCCGTGCGGGGCGGACTGGCTGCGTTCGCCGACGGGCAGCAACCGTTCGCCGACCCGATGGGTCAGCCTCCATGGATGGGCTAACTCCACGACACGCTGCGGCCGATCGCCATGTATGTGCAGGAAGGTAGTACTGTCCGGCCGCCGGCTTAGGCCGTACGGCGGAATCAGGAAGTTGAGCGAGGTCAAAGGGATGTGCTGTGGGGCGGTCGTCGTCGGCACGGGAGGGGGGCAACGTGAGTCGTAGCCCGGCGGTGGCGCGTCGGCGCCTGGGGGCCGAGCTGCGAGGGCTCAGGGAGGCGGCTGGGAAGAAGATCGACGACGCGGCCCGCGCGCTGGAGTGCTCGACAGCGAAGATCAGCCGCCTCGAGAACGGGAAGGGTGTGCCACGAGGACGGGACGTCCGCGACCTGCTTGACCTGTACGGCGCCGATGGAGAGCGGGACCGTCTGCTCGAACTTGCCTACGAGGGGCAGGGTCAGGACTGGTGGAACGACTTCCGCGACGTCGTCGAGAGCGACATGTTCGCCGATCACTTGCTCCGTTACGTCGCGCTTGAGCAGGACGCGTCCGTCATCAAGTCCTTTGAGGCCGACCTCATCCCCGGGCTCTTGCAAACTGCAGAGTACATCGACGCCGTCTGCTCCATCGTGTTTCCCGATCGCTCCGCGAAGGAGCGCGCACGCTTTGTCGAGTTTCGCCAGGAGCGGCAGAAGATACTGCGCCGCGATAAGGACCGGCCTGAGCTCGGCATCATCCTCGGCGAGGCGGCGCTCGTCCGTCCCATCGGTGGCCGGGAGGTCATGCGCCGTCAGCTCGAACACCTGCTGACAGCCCTGGATGGCGAACTCGAGGACGTCGACTTCCGACTGACCCTCAACACCACGCAGGCTTCGGGGGCGCTCGGCGGCCCCTTCGCCATCATCAAGTTCGCCGACACGACCGATCAGAACGTCGTGTATCTGGAGGGACGTGAAGGTGCCACGTGGCTCGAATCCGATGGAGACGTGGCTCGCTACGAGATGATCTACAGCGGCCTGGAGCGGGACAGCCTCAGCCGACCGGAGTCGATCAAGAGGCTCAGCGAGGAGGTTGAGAGGCTGAAGTTGGCCGGCTCCGGACGCTCACCCGACTGAATCGGTGCGGAGTACTTCCGGCGTTGCTTTCTGTCGTTGGGACGGCGAGGCTGCACAGCCCTTGGCGCCGAGGCGGGCCGAAGTGACTTTCGTGACTGACGGTCGCCATGTAACCGCCTACACTCCACCGGTGTCGCCGGTGAGGGGGGTGTCGTGTCGACTTGCAGCGAGGCAGACGACGCTGAGTACCGTACGAGTTCGTTCTCGGGGGGCGGCAACTGCGTTGAAGTCGCCGAGCTGCGTGACCACATGGTCGCTGTCAGGCATAGCCGCGACCCTGCTGGTTCCCGCCTTTTGTTCAACGCGGAGGAATGGGCTGCCTTCATCGCGGGGGTCAAGAACGGCGAGTTCGACCAGTCCGGTTGATTCTAGCGCCTGACTCGTGATGAGTTAGTTCGCGCCCGGGGGTGTAGCGGATGCTGGGACTCGACAACACCGCAGTCATCAGCAGCGATGAAGGCCGCTGGCTACTCGGCGATCTTTCGTTACCTCTCGGACCCCTCCAAGGACCTGATCATGCCGCAGCCTCCATACGGCGCTGAGCTGCGGCGCTATCTCGACAACGGGGTAGCGGTGGTCATGAACTGGGAGTCGTCCGGCCACATCGACGACGACCAGACCGACCACCCGGCGACGCGCACGCCCAGGGCATCGAGGACGGGACCCGCGCTCGGGACCAGGCGAGCAAGATGGGGCACCTCGAGGCACCGATCTACTTC